>NZ_VSZO01000079.1:300000-466683 GCF_008312935.1 Roseiconus lacunae
AAAGCTGCCGACCCATTCGGTCCGCATCGGCTTGGTTCTGCTCGCGATCACCGCCAGCACGGTCGTGCTGCTCAATCGACTGCCCGGCCTAGGCGTCGATCTTCGTGGGGGGACGATTCTGGTCTATGAAATTGATCCTAGCAAAACGACACCGGATGCCGACGAAGGCGGCAGCAAAGTGAAGAGCCAGGATTTGATTGGTCCGCTTACCAAACGGATCAATCCCAGTGGTACTCGCGAGATTGTCATTCGGCCTTACGGTGACAGCCAAATTGAAATCATTATTCCCGAGGTCGATCAACGCGAAGTTGCGATCATCGAGGAGACCCTACAGCAGGCCGGCATTTTGCGGTTTGCAATCGTCGCCAATCGAATCGACCACCAGCGATTGATCGACATGGCGTCCGATCAGGCCGGTTCACAGGATCGCGCCGTGCGGATGAGCGAACGAATCACCGATGCAAATAATCGCGTGATCGGATTGTGGGCCGAAGTTGATCGAGAAAACAACGCGAAATCAGAAGTCAAGCCGTTCCGCGTTGACGTCGGAAACGCAATTGTTCGAAATCCCGAAACGGGTGCCTTGGTCGACTTACCGATGGACGTTCGCGGCCTTGACGGCGAATACAAGCAGGCACGCTGGGTCGACCAAAACGGGCTTCGTGGTTTGGAAGTCTTGATGGTGATTGATCCCGATGTCGACGTCAAAGGGGAAGACCTAGCCTTCGCGTCGACGACATTCGACGAGAAAGGTGCTCCCGCAGTTGCGTTTAACTTGACCGAATCCGGCAGTCGAAAGTTCCGCTGGTTGACGACTGAAAACTCGCCTCAAGGAACGCGGCAGCGGCAGCTCGGCATCGTGATGGACGATCGTCTACTGTCGGCTCCGAACATTCTTCAACCGATCAGCAAGCAAGGTCGAATCACGGGTAACTTCACGACCGAAGAAGTCCGCTCGCTTGTCGACGTCCTCAAAGCCGGCCAACTTCCCGCCGCGCTGACCAAACAACCGATTGCGAAGAATCAAATCGACGCAACCCTCGGTGCCGACACGATTCGCAAGGGTGTTTACGCGATCGGCGTCTCGCTGCTGTTGGTTTTGGTTTTCATCCTTTACTACTACCGGTTCGCCGGCCTGATTGCTTGCGTGGCGTTGGTTTTGAACCTGGCCATGATCTTGGCAACGATGGTTCTGATCAACCAACCGCTGACACTCCCCGGCCTCGCCGGCCTCGTCCTGACGGTCGGTATGTCGGTCGACGCGAACGTCTTGATTTTCGAGCGGATTCGCGAAGAGATCAAAAAAGGCGCGAAGAATCGGATGGCGATTCGAAACGGTTACGCCAAAGCGACCGTGACGATCATCGACGCGAACTTGACAACGCTATTCACTGCTATCGTTTTGTACGCGATCGGTACCGACCAGATCCGTGGCTTTGCTGTCACCCTGATCTTGGGCATCCTGTATTCAATGTTCACCGCGATTCACATGTCGCGAACGTTCTTCGATATTGCAGAGCGACATAACAAGTTAACGCTCAGCATGTCTGACGCGGTCAACTCGATTCGTAACGCGATGGCTGGTGGTGGAGCGTTTGACTTCATCGGCAAAGGCAAAATCACGCTGGTTCTTTCGGCCTTCTTGGTCGTCATCGGAATCGCATCACTTGTCGTTCGTGGAAAAGGCATTCTCGACATCGACTTTGCCGGTGGATCGTCGGTCCAATTCCGAGTCGCCGAGACCGCCACGACCGAAGCGGTTCGCGACATCGTCGGCGAAGGTATTGGCGAACAAAATGGCTCTCCGGTCCAATTCACCGTCAATGGCGTGAAAATGGATGGTGCGGAGCCCGGCACGGTCTTCAAAGTCGACTCGTCAATCGAGTCGGTCGATGAATTGCAATCACGAATCGTCGAGTCGTTTGCCAACAATGACAGCATCAACTTGGTGACCTATGACGTCACGATCCTTGATGAGGCGTCTTCGTCATCTGCGATCCTCGATGACTCTAATGGCGTGATGCTAACGGCCGCCCAAGCGGAAACTGAAGACGAGGCCACCGAGGGAACTTCCGAAGCCCCAGCAAGCGACGACGCTGTGAGCGACGAAGCAGGGACATCCGGCCAATCGGCTGTTCGGCGAATCTCACTTGGTGTCGACGGATCTGACGCCGCCGCCGCAATCAGCGGACCTGCCTTGGTTCAACGTCTGAAGCAATCGGCCGACGAACTGAAAATTCCACTGAACGAGCGAGCAATCGACCTTTTGCCCGATGGCGAAGGAGCTGAGGATTGGTCACCCGGATCAAGCGTTCCGTTTTCGAACTGGAAAGTGACTTTGCCGATGGATGACCAGAAGGCCCAGCAAGTGATGGGGGCTGTCGAACAGTCACTCGGCGAAGAACCGGTTTGGGTCAGCAGCAGCAGTGTCGGTGCTCGTGTCGCCGGTCAAATGATCGGACGTGCTTCGGTCGCACTGTTTGCCAGCTTGATGGTGATCATCCTTTACATCTGGTTCCGCTTTCAGCGTGTGATCTATGGCTTTGCGGCGGTCGCGGCGTTGGTCCACGACGTTTTGATCACGCTCGGAGCGATCGCAATCAGTTACTACGTTGCAGATGTCCTCGGATTCCTGCTGATCGATCCGTTCAAGATAAGCCTGACGGTTGTCGCAGCGTTGCTGACGATCATCGGTTATTCGCTCAACGACACGATCGTCGTCTTTGATCGTATCCGTGAAACAAAAGGCAAATCGCCTCGCCTGACCGGCGAGATGATTAACACCAGTATTAACCAAACGCTCAGCCGAACGTTGCTAACGTCGTTGACAACATTGATTGTAGTCGTGCTTTTATACGCCTTTGGCGGTGAAGGCATTCACGCGTTTGCATTCGCGCTCGTGGTCGGGGTTTTGGTTGGAACTTATAGTTCGGTCTTTGTCGCCAGCCCGATCCTACTGTGGTTGGTGCAGCGGGGGGACAAGGCCGAAGTGACGGCGACTCGCTAACGACCGATCGCCGCCTGCGATTGGAATGAGCAAATCGAAACGACGAACAACGCCGCGGATTTCGGCGGCGTTTTTTTGTCAGCGTTCCCGTGGTTGCCACAACTCGCTATATTTCCAGTCTCTCTGCCCGGCGATATAGGAATCTAGTTCGGGCCTCTGGTGATCTACCTTGGTAAGTCGATGATCAACACCGCGGCACGTGCTTGCGTTTTCGTTCTTTCGTTCGTGCTTCCCGGAAGCGCCGCGATTGTGTTGGCTCAGGAAAGTTTGGCTACTCTCGCCGATCGTTCCACCGTCGAACTGATTCGGCAAGACATCGAGTACCTTGCATCGGATGACTTGCGCGGTCGCAGCGTCACCGACGATACAATTGATCTGGCTCGTGATTATATCCACCGGCGGATGGAATCGCTGGGGTTGGACATGAGCCTTGCTCAAGGCGATGGCTTGCAGCCTTTGCAGATCGAAGTCGGCAGCGCCATTAAGACCATCGAGTCAAACTTCATTGAGTTGAAGCTGCCCGGTCAAGCGATCCGAAAAGTCGTCTACGGAGATGGGTTCTCTCCGCTCTCGATCGGACGTGATTCCGCTTCAGCGACAGGACGATTGGTGTTTGCCGGCTATGGGATCACCAGCGAAGAACCTGCCTACGACGATTATGCTGGCATCGATGTTGAAAACGCGATCGTGTTGATCCTTCGAAAAGAGCCGGGGGCAAACGATCCGGAAAGTCCATTTGATGGGCAACGCAACACTCGTAATGCCTACTTCGCGGTGAAGGTGCAAAATGCGATCGAGCATGGTGCCGCTGCGGTCTTAATCGTCAACGATCCAGACAGTGTGCAAGAAGCGGTGAAGGATGAGCAGCGACGAATCGGGCTCGAAGAACAGCGTCTCGCCGAACTCGAAGCCTTGTTAACCAAGTTGCCTGCCGAAGCAAAGCGAAACATAGCGGCGACAAATGAAAGTATTCAACGAACTCGGGATTCGATTGAAGCGATCAGACGCGACGTCGAGAATGCGAAACGCGGTGTACTGGATCTGCCTGACGCCGGGACACAGACCCGGCAATCGGAGGTCATTCCGGTCGGTTCGATCGCGCGTGACTTAGTCGATGAATTGATTCGATCGGCTGGCAAAGATTCGCTCGAAGCGATCGAGTCTAAAATTAATGCGACTTACCAACCCCAGAGTTTCGTCATCAGCAACGATGGCACCACCGTGTCGGTGGACATGAAGCCGGCCAAGGTCAGCAGTGACAACGTGATTGGCCAAATCCGCGGCAAAGGATCGCTGTCCGATCAAACGGTAGTCATCGGAGGCCACTACGACCACGTCGGCATGGGCGGCTTCGGTTCACTCGCCCCGGGGACGATCGCTGTTCACAACGGGGCAGATGACAATGCCAGTGGGACGGCGGCGATGCTCGCTTGTGCGAAACGTCTGGTCGGGAGACTCTCCCGCGTAGACAACCACCGTAATGTCGTCTTCATTGCGTTCACGGGCGAAGAACGCGGCTTGCTTGGAAGTCAGTATTACGTGGAACATCCGGTCTATCCGATCGAGCAGACCGTGGCGATGATCAACTTTGATATGGTCGGACGTATCCGGGACAACGAGCTAACCGTTTATGGGACCGGCTCGGCTAGTGAGCTCGAGGGGCTTGTCGACGAAGCTAATCAGGACTTTAGCTTTGATCTATACAAGGTCGCGAGCGGGTATGGCCCCAGTGACCATCAATCGTTTTACCGGGCTGGCGTACCGGTGCTGTTTTTCTTCACTGGGCTCCACAACGATTATCATCGCCCTTCTGACGATTTCGACAAAATCGATTTCGGTGACCTAGGCCGCATAACCGATATGGTTTCCAACGTGGCTTATCGCTTGGCGGCGATGCCTCGCCGCCCGGTCTACGCAGAAACCGACCCACGCATTCAAATTCGTCGTCAGATGACGGCCTATTTAGGTGTCCGGATTTCGCAGCGATCGGGAAGTGTTGAGATTGTTGAGATAACCTCGGAAGGCCCGGCGGCGAAAGCAGGGCTGCAAGTCGGCGACCAAATCCAGACCGTCGGACGAAGGGAAATCCGAACCACGAGCGACTTGCTCAGTTGGGTACGAAACCATTCTCCGGGCGACGAATTTACGATTCGCTTGGTCCGAGACGGTAACTCAATGACACTCAGCGGAAAGCTTGAAAAACGGTCCGAATAATGGCCTGATTCATCTTTACGCCAATCCGCCGGATTGCCACAATCGAAAGACTGTCACTCAAATCGGCCACCCGGCCGGTGTGTCAGGAACTCACCCGAACTACCGCGGGCAAAGGATGTCCGTGCGGCTGAAGTTCCTGGAACTCAAGGACGCGCGACTCATAACGCAAGGAGAGCGAAAGTGCGAACCGTTCGCCACCAAGTCTATGGAATCGCCATCGGATTGGCTGCCGTGATGGCGCCCGGTCTCATGGCCACTCAAGCACAGGCGCAGAACACGGAACCGCATCGCGTTGCGGTCGTTGATGTCGCCAAGATTTTCAAGACCCACTCTGGGATTCGCGCTCAAGTCGCGAAGATCGAAGCTGACCTCAAAGCCTTCGATACAGAACTGAAACAAAAACGTGAGCAACTTCGCGTTACGGCTACCAAGCTGAAAGACTTGACTCCCGGTAGTCCGGATTACGCTGCTCTGGAAGAGCAGATCACCGATACCGATGCCAAGCTGCGTTTGGAAATGACTCGTAAACGTAAAGAGCTTGCCGACGCGGAAGCGAAGATCTACTTCGACAACTATCAGCACATCGCTGCCGGTGTGAAATTCCTCGCCGGACACTACAAAATCAACTTGGTCTTGCGCTATAACAGCGACCAAATGGAAGAAGGTGTGGGTGAGTCAGTCATTCGTGGCGTCATGAAAAATATCGTCTACCATGACGAGCAATTGGACATGACCCCCGGCGTGATGCAGTACCTCGATCGCGTGATCAAGACCGAAGTCGCCGGCCTTCCACAAGCCGGTAAGAAATAGTCGAAATTTAGTCGGGCCGAATCTAATTCGGTCACGTGGACGTCACCGGCGAGCCTGCCTTGCCACGATCAAAACACCGAAAGGATTCGGTGTGTGACAGCTGCGAACCCATCGGAAGGATCCGGTGGGCGACTTTTTTCGACGAATTGACTTTTCGAAGCGACGTGCCTTGTCCGGCCGTCGCTTTTATTTTTTCTACTTGCGAATCGTTTGCTTCATCGGCAGAAAGGAGTCGGCCTGATGTATTCACGCAACCAACATTCGATCGCTTCGACATGTGTGGTTTCTGGGCGAGGCTATTGGTCGGCCCAAGAAGTCAGCGTGGTCATGCATCCCGCTCCCGTCGGCACCGGGATTCAGCTGGTGCGAACCGATCTTTCCGATCAACCACGATGCGAAGCAACGGTGCTCAACCGTAGCACGGCATCATTGCGAACCAACATCGAATCTGGTCCCGCGAAGTTTCAGATGATTGAGCATCTGATGGCGGCACTTTATGCGCTCGAAATCGATAACTGCATTGTCGAAATCGATGGCGAAGAGCTACCGGGACTCGACGGCAGTAGCAAACCTTATGTCGACGCGTTATCTCACGCGGGGTTGATTGTCCAAGCAGCCGAGCGTCAACGTTTGGTGATCCAGCAAGTGATCACGCTTCGCGAGGGATCATCGTGGATCACCGCGTCTCCCGTCCCAACCGGCATCAGTCACTTTGGGTATCAGCTGTCATTTGACGAAGTCGGCCCGATCGCCGAACAGTCATACGGCTTCACTTGTACCCCGATCAACTTTACACGGGACGTCGCACCCGCCAGAACGTTTGTTACGCTTGATCAGGCCCAGGCCTTGCACGGTCGTGGGGTTGCGCGACACGTTGGCTACAACGAGTTATTGGTTTTCGGCGACGACGGCCCGATAGAAAATGAACTGAAGTATCGCAACGAATGTGCCCGACACAAAGCGTTGGACTTGGTTGGTGATCTTTCGCTAGTCGGGGTCGAGCTGGTCGGCAAGTTCATCTCGCATCGTGGCGGACACAGTTTGAACGGCCGTATGGCGCTGGCCCTACATCAATTGATGATCGAACAGCAACGGCATGACTCAGCAACGCAAAGTCGTCGTGCTGCCTAAAAGCCCGACAAAAATTTCGTCAAAAATCCTGGCAAACCGATCTCGATTTTGATCTCGCTTATCGGCTAATGTCAGTTTGCCCGCGCGGCTAAGACTTCTTACATCCCACTTGAAATGACGTTTGACTATGAGCGTTGTCATCGCACCAACGGCCGTCATTGACCCGAAAGCCCAACTGGGCACTAACGTTCGCATCGGACACTTCTCGGTCATTGGACCAGATGTCTCGATCGGCGATGGAACTGTCGTTGACCAACACGCGGTCATCACCGCTCAAACGACCATTGGGGAAAACAATCGCATCTTCGCCGGGACCGTGATCGGTGGTGATCCGCAAGACACCAGCTACAAAAACTCGCCGACGAAGATACTGATCGGCGACAACAATATTTTTCGCGAGCACTGCACCGTTAATCGTGCGACGGAAAAGGAAGACGGCATCACCGAAATCGGCCATGACAACTACTTCATGGCGGGAACACACGTCGCTCATGACTGCAAGTTAGGCGATCGAATCGTCATTGCCAACAATGGGATGCTCGGCGGACACGTCCGGGTCGGCAACGACGTGACAATCGCAGGCGGTGTCGGTGTTTCCCACTTCGCTAGTATCGGTCAACTCAGTTTTGTCAGTGCGATGAGCCGCGTTCTTCATGACGTCCCCCCGTACACCATCGTCGACGGCCAACCGAGCAAACCACGTGCGGTCAACACGATCGGCTTGAAGCGACACGGATACACCTCCGAAGACGTCGAAGTGTTGGTTCAAGCATTCCGACTGCTCTATCGTGCTCGCGTTGGAATTGAAAAAGCACGCGACGAAGTTTATAGCCGCGGCCCAATCCGCCCGGTGATCAAGCATCTATTCGATTCAATCGAACGTTCTTGCTCCGGCCGCCATGGACGTGGCCAAGACCAACGAGGAAAGAAGAAAGCGGCATGACCAATTTGCGAATTGCAGTTATCGGTGCCGGACACCTTGGCCGGATTCACAGCAAGTTACTCGGCAGCGTCGATGGTGCATCGCTGGTGGGAATCAGCGATCCAGTCGAATCGGCACGGGCCCGTGCTAGCGAAATGTTCTCGGTCCCAGTCGTCGAAGACTACCGCGAATTGATCGACTCGATCGACGCAGCCGTGATCGCCTCGCCGACCGATTCGCATGCCGAAATCGCAACCGAACTGCTCAAGGCCGGAAAGCATCTGCTTGTCGAAAAACCACTGGCGATTAGCTCCAGTGACTCTGATCGCCTGGTGATGCTCGCCAACTCTAAACAGCTGACCCTGCAAGTCGGTCATGTCGAGCGATTCAACCCCGCGTTCACCGCGCTCGGGCAACTAGGTGTCGATACAAAATATGTCGAAGCCGTTCGTGCGTCGCGCTTTCCGGGGCGATGCCTGGATGTCGGCGTCGTGATGGATCTGATGATTCATGATATCGATCTCGTTTGTTCGATGACCGATACGGCTGTCAAAAGCGTTAGCGCGAGTGGCTTGGCTGTTGTCAGTGACCATGAAGATCTCGCCGAAGCCCGGATCGAATTTGAATGTGGACTGGTGGCAAACCTAAAGGCGTCGCGCGTTAGTCCCACGCCGGCTCGATCGATGCAGGTATTCGGGCCGAGCGGATTCGCTGAAATTGATTTTTCCGGTCCTGCCCTCCATACAGTTCAAACGAGTGAATTGCTCGTCGATCGGCAGTTTGACTTGGAAGATGCGACCGACAATCCGCTCGGTTATGCCGACGAACTCTTTACCGACCACTTGAAGATCGGCACGCAAGAACTTGAGCCGCGTAACGCGATCTTGGACGAACTGCATGACTTTGTGATCAGCATTCAGTCTGGAATCGCCCCCACAGTCAGTGGTGCCGATGGTGCTCGCGCGGTCACAATTGCAGAACGCATACTGGACTCGATCAGCGAACGCGCGTGGTATCAAGACGCGACTCCGAGTGAGATCGGTGCGCTCGCAAACGCTCGTACCCGTATCGAAGCAAAACCCAGGCTTCGCAAAGTGGCGTAATCTGGAAATGGCCAGCCGGCGTCGACTCGATTGTCACGGCTTTATCTTGAACATTGGCAAAAGCCTGCCGGCAATATGCACTCAGCGATTGCCGTATTCGCCAAATTTGTCACAACATTGCTTCGGCGAGCGCTTCTTCTTCGGTATCACTCGATACCGCTGAACTTGGATCCGAATTGGCTTGGTTAGCCGTTGGTTCGGTCGCAGGTTTGACGGCAGCTTCATCGCTGTCGAGAGCAGGATTCTCTTCGGCGGATGCTCTTTCTGCTTGTTCACTTTCGGCACCCTCCTGTGGTTTAAATTGGCCGAAGATTTCTTCGAGTTCTTGAACGGATCTTCCCGTCGATAGCGGACTGACCAGGTATCGCGGTAGCTTTAGAAATACACAGCAGCGATGAAGGACTTTACTAACCGGGTTCGTGACCACGGCGTGTTCAGCTTCCGGGGCGACTTCGATTTGAATGGCCCGTAGTTTGGAATAGTCAGCCTTCCATTGCATTGATCCCCAAGGAATAAGTTGGGCACAAAAACGCCGATCCATGAAACCGTGTTCGGTGAATTCGAGCACTGGCTCTTTTAGACGAAATGTTTGACTGGCACGCCAGCACATGTACCCGGCCGATCCGGCAAGAACTAATCCAGCGATCGTCACAAACAGGCCTGGCAAGATTCCTTTGGGGATCACGAGTGCTATGCCGAAACCGGTCAGCACGCATGATAGTAGCGACATCACTGCCCAGGACGCAAAGTGGACGGTCGCATGAGACTTATTGATCGGTATGTGGACTGGTTCGCTCATGTTGGTCTCCTCGAGTTACCCAACTCTGGCTTCTACTCAGCTTTGCGTCTCGCAGACGCTCCTTGCAGACGTGCCGGTCGCTCGATCACCAGAATGATTGCAGCAGTTAGATGACTCGTACCGTGCCGGCGTGACCAGCTGTGGTTTCCGCGACGGATAACCGACGTCGTTGTGGACTTTTGGCAAATGTTTGGTTTAAGCGAGATGGCGAACGACAAAGCTGTCCGTCAAGACGCGACATCGCAGCGCAGATGATTTCTTGCACGTCTGGAAGGAATTCGGTTGCCAAATCATCACATGGATCATCGCAAAGCAGTCAACCGTTGTCGCTTCTCACCACCGAACGTCCGCTCTGTCGACAAAAGACAGTGCCCAGTGACAGAGGCCCCCAAAGCATGTCTCGTACCCTGAATACAGCGAGCAACAACGTTTCCGATGATCGACAATCCATGACTGTGAACGGTCTCATCTGATGAGTCTTTGTATAGGAATTGAGACAACCGCTGACCGTTGATCCATTTCCCTAGCGTCAGAGAGATGCTACGGCTAACAGTCATCGACTGATAAGTTTCCCGTCACGGAGACGTGTCACTGAATAAGATCCCCAATTGTGCGTTCTAGCCAGGAGGTTGCACCATATATTTGAGTACTGCTGAAGAGGAGGAACGAATTTGAAGCATTGAATCGATCAACGAGATGAAAATCAAACCGCTCATTCATTGCTCATCGTGACTTCTCAAGAATGGCCACCGCTACTCTTACAGAGGAGATTGCCATGATAACGCCCATCAATTCGGTACTTGCCAGTTCGATCAATATTAACCTGAATCAGCATGCCAACGCGGCAGAACAAATTGCCGATCCAGAGAATCTTAATGACCCAGAGGGTTCCGATAACCTAGACGCGATCGTCAAGATGAAGCGTTCTAAACAAGCTGCCGAACAGGCGATGGCGGCAATGCAACGCGTCAACGAGACGGCGGAGCATTTACTCGATATCGTCGTCTGATTTCTTAGTGGAGCGATCGCTGATCGCTTCTTCGATTTCTACCCAGCTCCTGCCTTCACCTTGTGACGTTCCACTCGTTATCCGTCGAGGCCTGATTTTTCATCGGCCTCGCACGATGGCCGGGTGAAAGACTGCTGACCGTCGCTATCTTGTCCGAAACCTCGTCTTTCTAATGATGAAGGTTGTTCCGCATCGGGGGTGTTTTTGCCGCCCGAGGTCTAAGCAGATCCAAAGCGCGTCCTAGTCTTCAACGGGATTCGCAAGATCACTTGAGACTCAACTGACTAGGCAGTTGAACACGAATAATTCTGCTTAAGTCATTTCACTCTTCCATTGGGAGAGTCGGACGTTTAGGCACGGAGAGGGCACCCTCCCCGACCGTTTGCACGTCCGACCCTTCCGCAAGCGGGAGCGTGTTATCCAGATGCTTAAGCCCGACGGCTCGTGTTTACCTGTCGAAATCGTGCTTGTTCGACATCAGGCAAGCGAATCCAAATTGTCCTAGAAATGCACCGCAATGAACTCGACATCGCCATCCGGTAAGCCCGTATGAATTACCAGAACCTTTCGATGCGAACGAAGCTGTATCTGATGATTGGCCTTTATGCAGCAGGCTTCATCGTATTCGGACTTTGGTCGTATATGGCCCTTTCGACGTCCAAGGTCAATGGCCCTTACTATGCACGTATTATTCAAAGCAAAGATCTTATTGCCGACGTGCTACCTCCGCCGAATTACATTATCGAATCGTATCTCAACGTGCTTTCGTTGACCGATGCGATCGAACGCAATGCTTCACAGGATGAAATCGATGAGATGCTTGCCAAAGCGAAATCACTGCAAGCAGAATACAATGTTCGGCAGACCCACTGGAGCAGCGACCTTCCTGAAGGCGAACTCAAACAAACTCACGTCGAGGCGTCGCGTGAGCCAGCGGAACGTTTTTACAGAGTCCGTGACGAAGCGTTCATTCCCGCTTGTCTATCCCGTGACGTTGATCAAGCCAAACAACTTGCCCGTGGTCCACTTAAAGATGCCTACGAACAGCATCGAAAAGCGATTGACCATGTTGTGAAGTTGGCGACAAAGTGGCAAGAAACAGAAGAGGCGGAGGTCGCCACGCTCGTTCGGAATCGAACGGCAGGATCCGTTGCAATGATCGTTCTGTTCCTTGCCCTGGCCTGTGGCTTTGGTGGGTACACATTGATCAACACCGTGACACCATTCAGGCAACAAGCGGACTCAACCCGTGTGCTGGCTCAGACGGTGAAGGACAATGTCACGGAATTGACCGGTGCGGTCCAGCAATTGGAAATCAGCATTCAGGAGATTTCGGGCAACGCCAGCAACGCCGTCTGTGTCGTTCGTTCAGCCGTCGATGCTGCCGAGTCCACGAGTGCGACGATCGGCAAGCTTGGCGAAAACAGCACCGAAATCGGAAACGTGATCAAGACGATCAACTCGATCGCAGAGCAAACGAATTTGCTGGCCCTCAACGCAACCATCGAAGCGGCGCGTGCCGGTGAAGCGGGCAAAGGATTCGCCGTCGTTGCCAACGAGGTTAAAGACTTGGCGATGGAGACCAGCCGAGCGACCGAAGAAATCATTTCCAGGATCGAAACGATTCGCACCGGAACGGTCGACGCTGTGCAATCGATCGAGAATGTTTGCAGCGTGATCGCCGATATCAACTCCAGTCAAGAAGCGATCGCAACTGCGGTGGAGCAGCAATCCGCAATGACCCGAGAGATCTCGCACACCATTTTGACGGTCGCCAACGATACAGACTCGATCGCTACCGACGTGGGCTCTCTTGCGCGGGCGGCCAGCTCCTTCGAGAAGGAAACTGAATCTCCGAACCGAGTGTCGAAATTCTCAATGCTCGACCTATCGCCATCGGCCACATGCTAGACCTGCGATGATGGACTTCGCAGATCACCCCACGACAGGTCTTTAACCGACTGCGTCTCGCCGATATTTTCGGTAGCTCGACGGCACGAGCCGAAAACGACGTGACCGATCGATTCGGTGAGTAGGACAAGGAAACGCCGTCGTCGCCGTGCGCACTACCCAACCGGGAAAAGCCGCAGCGGGATCCCAGTGGAGTCGCCTCAGGGCACAGCCGATGGCATCTTTCTAACGCGCGGCTCGCAACTGGCCACGGGCTCGCCGAATGGCGGTCTCGCGAAGCTGAGCTTGTTCGGGCGTCTTAGCCGACATTTCCAATGCCTCTTCGAGCGACTTTTCGGCTTCCCCGACGTCCAGCAAATCGACAGGAATCGATCGGCTGGTCAAAAGGTTCACAGTATTGTCCTCGACTTGGGCGAAGCCGCCGTCGACGAAAAAGCGTTGCGGGCCGGCCGCGGTTTCCAATTCCAACTTTCCGTAACCCAAGCGACCGATCATCGGGGCCCGGTTCGGAAGGACCCCAAGGGATCCATCGAACATTGGCAACGTGACCGAGGTTGCTTCGGTATCCAATTCTGTCCGTTCGGGCGTGACAACGATACAGCGAATCGCCATGGCTTACTTCTTCTCCATCTTCTTGGCTTGTGCTTCAGCCTGCTCGATCGAACCGACGTACATGAACGCTTGCTCGGGAAGGTGATCCCACTTGCCATCGCAGATTTCTTCGAAGCTGCGGATGGTGTCTTCCAGCGGGGTGATTTCCCCTGCTTTGCCGGTAAAGACTTCGGCAACAAGGAAGGGCTGTGACAAGAACCGTTCGATCCGGCGTGCGCGGTGAACGACGGTCTTGTCCTCTTCGCTCAGTTCATCGACACCAAGAATCGCGATGATGTCTTGCAGTTCGCGGTAACGTTGTAGGATCGTCTGAACACGACGCGCAATGGTGTAGTGGCGGTCACCGACGTACTGTGGGTCAAGAATCCGCGAGTTCGACGCGAGCGGGTCGATCGCGGGATAGATTCCTTTTTCGGAAATCGATCGTTCGAGATAGATAAACGCGTCGAGCTGACCGAATGCGGTGGCAGGTGCAGGGTCGGTCGGGTCATCGGCGGGAACGTAGACGGCTTGGACGGATGTGATCGCGCCCTTTTTCGTCGAGGTGATTCGTTCTTGGAGGGCACCCATTTCGGTCGCCAAGGTCGGCTGATAACCCACCGCCGAAGGCATCCGGCCGAGAAGCGCGGACACTTCGGATCCGGCTTGTGAGAAGCGGAAAATGTTGTCGACAAACAGCAGTGTATCCGCTCCGGTAGTGTCCCGGAAAAATTCGGCCATCGTCAGAGCCGAGAGTGCGACACGAAGACGAGACCCTGGCGGTTCGTTCATCTGACCGAAGACCATGCAGGTTTGCTCGATAACCTTTCGCCCGGTTTGCCCGATCTCGGTTTCCTGCATTTCCAGCCAGAGGTCGGTGCCTTCACGGGTTCGCTCACCGACACCCGCGAAAACGGAATAACCACCGTGGCTACTTGCGATCCGAGCGATTAACTCGGTCAGAATCACAGTCTTACCTAGACCAGCACCACCGAACAGTCCGGCTTTACCACCACGGACAAAGGGGGTTAACAAGTCGACAACCTTGATCCCGGTTTCGAACAACTCGGTGTTGGTCGAAAGTTCGTTGACCGGAGGCGCTTGCCGGTGGATCGGCCAATGGTCTTCGGCGGCGACTGGCCCGCGGTTGTCGATCGGTTCGCCGAGAACGTTGAAGACACGTCCGAGGGTTTCTTTGCCGACGGGGACCGAGACCGCTTTACCGGTGTCGATCACATCCATTCCCCGCATCATGCCTTCGGTGCTTCCCAGGGCAATCGCACGGACGCGTCCACCGCCAAGGTGCTGCTGAACTTCACCGACCAGATCGATCGTCACGCCCTTATGTTCGCTTTTGATCTCAAGCGCGTTGTAGATCTCCGGAAGTTGACCTTCGGGGAACTCGGCGTCGAATGTCGACCCGATGACCTGCGTGACTTTTCCGACGACGCGTGTTTCCGTTGCGGTGGACATGCTTTTATTTCTACGGGTGTTGGATGGGTGAGGGTCGTCGCGACGACCGAATGGTTAATTGTTGGGGGGGGAGTTAATTTTCGAGAGCTTCGACGCCACCGATGATCTCCATGATCTCGCCGGTGATCTGACTTTGTCGGGCTCGGTTGTACGTCATCGAAAGTTCTTTGATCATCTCACCGGCGTTTTCGGTGGCGCCCTTCATGGCGATCATTCGAGCGACTTGCTCGCTAACAGCGGCATCCAGGAAGCACTTAAACAATCGAACTTTGAAACTCGTCGGGACGACCTCTTCGAGGATACTTTCGGCGGAAGGCAGGAATTCGTAGTCGGCGTTGGCCGAGCCCGCGTCTTCCTCACCCGTTTGCTCGCCTTCGAGCGACCCGAGCGGCAACAGAGTTTCGATCACTGGGATTTGCTTCGATGTGCTGACGAACTTGGTATAAACCACGTCCAAGCGATCGATTTCGCCGGTGATGTACCGAGCGAGGTACGCGTTGGCGATCGCTTCGACTTCGTCGTACTTGGGCTGATCTTCGAAGTTCAGGTGCCGCTCGTCAGATTCGATGCCACGAAATCGCAGTCCGTCAACACCCCGCTTGCCACTGACGTCCACGTTTACCGTGGGGACTGACTCACGAAGTTGCCGGATGCGAGGCACTGCTTCACGAAGCACTGCCGCATTGTATCCGCCGCACAAACCACGATTACTCGACAGGACGAGGACTCGGGCGGCTTTGGTTTCGTCACGGGGGTCGAGCAGCGGGTGTTTAACATCCAGACCGGCTGCGGCCAAACGCGAGACGATCTTGGTGATCTGGTCGGTGTAAGCGGTCGCCGCCTGGGCCCGCTCCATCGCCTTCTTGTAGCGAGCCGTCGCGATCAATTCCATCGTCCGCGTGATCTTGCGGATGTTTTTGATCGATTTTCGGCGTTTATCAAGCGCTCTTGCGTTGGCCATGAATCGTAAAAGGAAAGGTGTTTTTCTTAACTAAACTATTGGAACCGCATGCCGGGATGAACACGCGGCCCCACATTAAATTGCCGGTCACGGCCAACTTAGGCGGCAGGTTTGTAACCGGACTTGAAGTCGCTGATGGCCGATTCGAGCATCTTGACCACTTCATCGGTCAAATCACCAGTCTCGACAATCTTGTCCAATAGTGTGCTGTGCTTGTCGTGGATGAATTGCAAGAAGTCTTGCTCCCACTGCTGAACGGTCTTGATTTCGACGTCGTCCAAAAAGCCCTTGGTTCCGGCGTACAGCGAGCAGACTTGTTCGGCGACCGACAGCGGCTGGTACTGAGGTTGCTTGAGCAACTCGACCATTCGGTATCCACGATCAAGCTGTGCTTGCGTGGCGGGGTCGAGGTCGGTTCCGAGTTGTGCAAAGGCTTCCAACGCACGGAAGGCCGCCAAGTCCAAACGCAAACCGCCGGCGACTTTCTTCATCGCCTTGATCTGAGCATTACCACCGACGCGAGAGACCGAAATCCCCGGGTTCATCGCCGGACGAACACCGGAAAAGAACAAGTCGGGCTGCACGTAAATCTGACCATCGGTAATCGAAATCACATTCGTCGGAATGTATGCCGATACTTCGCCCTCGAGAGTTTCAATGATCGGAAGACTGGTGATCGATCCGCCGCCGAGTTCATCGGACAGCTTGCTGGAACGTTCGAGCAATCGGCTGTGGCAATAGAAAACGTCACCGGGGTACGCTTCACGTCCGGGGGGACGACGCATCAACAAGCTCATCTGGCGATACGCGGTCGCCTGCTTGCTCAAGTCATCGTAGACAACCAATGCGTGTCCGGCATTGAACATGAAGTGTTCCGCCATCGCGGTTCCCGCATAGGGCGCGATGTACTGAAGCGGCGCGGGTGAACTTGCACCGGCACTGATGACCGTGGTGTATTCCATCGCACCATGCTTTTCCAAGACATCGACGACACCGGCGACCGCACTGTCTTTTTGACCGATCGCGATGTAGAAGCATTTGACGCCTTTTCCTTTCTGGTTCAGGATAGCGTCGATGGCGATGGCGGTCTTTCCGGTCTTTCGGTCACCGATGACCAATTCCCGCTGGCCGCGCCCGATCGGTGTCATCGCATCGATCGCCTTGATACCGGTTTGCATCGGCTCGGTCACCGGTTGCCGTTCGGCAACCCCGGTCGCGATGATTTCGACGGGGCGAGTCACGTCGGTTTGAACCGGTCCTTTGCCGTCGAGGGGATTGCCCAGTGGGTCGAGCACGCGTCCGACCACAGCGTCGCCGGCGGGGACACTAAGCAGCGTCCCGAGGGCTTTGACTTCTTCGCCTTCCTGGATCGTCAAGTAATCACCGAGGATGATCACACCGACGCTGTTTTCTTCGAGGTTAAACGCGAGGCCGATCGAGCCGTTTTTGAACTCGACCATCTCGCCGGCCATCACACCGGACAGCCCATAAACGCGAGCGATACCGTCACCGACCTCGAGGACCGAACCGACTTCGCGGACATCGATCTTGCTATCGAAGTTTTCGATCTCTTGCTGCAAGACCGTTGCGATTTCGTCGCTATTGAATTTCATGGCAATCTAGTGCGGTTAATAAAGTGGCTTTTTGTATGGTTTGATCGCCACCGCGGGGAGTTGGTGGCGCGATTCAATCAATTGTTATTCAACTAAGTTCGCAAACTTCTCGGACAGTGCGGCCGAGAAGCCTTGTTTGGCCCGCTTGGCGATCAAATCAATTCGCCCCGCGACGCTATTATCAAACACGGTGTCACCGACTCGGATCACCATGCCGCCGATCAACGATTCGTCGACCACTTCTTGCAACCGGACCTGTTTGCCCAGGGCACCGCCGAGGCGTTCGATGATGGTCGAACGGAGCGAATCGTCCAGCGGTACCGCGGTCTTGACCTTGGCTAGCACTCGGCCGCTCATTTGATCAAGCTGCTTTTGAGCGCCTTCGTAGACGGAGTCGACATAGCCGAGGCGCCCGCGACTGGCCATCACCTTGAGAAAGTTGACCAAGAGTGGTTCGAACTCATCGCCAAAGATCCGTTCGACGATTCGCTGTTTCTCTGCGATGTCGATTCGGGGTGACGCGAAGGCGGCGGAGAGTTTTGGGCTACCGGCCAAGTATTCGTTGACCAGCGTTCCAAGTTGCTCGACCACTTTATCGGAGAGCCCTGACTTGCTTGCCGCGGCCATTAGCGCCTGGGCGTACGTCTTGCCCAGTTGCTCGGCACCGGTGTCCATCACCGTCTCGTGTTCAACCGCTTGAGGATTTTCCATCGATGCTTCCAAACGTTAGCGATGCCACGCCGATGGTGGCACCGCGATCGGTTTACTTTTCTCAGTTCTTACTTGGAATCTGATCGAGCGCGTTGCGAATCAGATCCGAATGATCGTTCGGCTGCAATTCGCGACCGACGACTTGCTTGGCGACGGCCATCGCCACCTGTGCCGTCTGATCGGCGATCTCGGCCAGGGCGACCTTCTTTGCGGTTTCGATGTCGGCTTGAGCCCGCTCGCTTTGACGCGAGGCTTCGGCTTTTGCTTCGTCGACAATCTTCGCCGCGTTGGCTTGCGCGTCTTTGCGTGCGTCGGCCAGGATGGCTTGGGCCTCCGTGTTGGCTTCGGCAACTTTTTTCTCGTAGTCAGCAAGGATCTGCTGAGCTTTCTCGTTGGCTTCCTGAGCTCGGTGCAAGTCGCTGTGGATCTTGTCCTCGCGAGCTTTCAAACCACCCAAGATGACCGGCCAAACGAATTTTGCCAGAATCAGAAACACGCCGAGGAAAATCGCCAGGTTCGCGACAGCAGCCCCGGGATCGAACGACAAAATCGGAGGCATCGGGCCCTCGGCATGATCGTCGTGGCCGGCTTCGCCATGATCAGCGTCACCGTGATCGGCATCGCCTTCATGCGTTTCCGCTGCGTGCGGTTGATCCGCTTCGTCCGCGGCACGGACAACGTGACTCGCCGGCACCGCCAAAACGAGTACGCACGCGAGCAACAAGGTTTTCAACATCGACATCAATTTACCTTGATGGGTGCATCAGGATCGGCCCATGCTCGACCGGCCTGGCGCAAGAACGCACCGACGACCGAACTTCGAACACCAACCGGATTGGATGAAATCAACCGAGGCAAACCAGCATGGCCGCTTGCATGACAACACGGCCGCCGATTGCCAAACCGAGCTGATTTACTTCAAGAACATCAGAATCAATGCGACAACGGTCACACCTTCGATCAGAGCCGCAGAAATCAGCATTTGGGTGCTGATCGTTCCGCTCGCTTCTGGCTGACGCGCGATCGCTTCAACGGCATTTCCACCGATTCGGCCGATGCCCAAGCTGGCACCGATAATCGCCAAACCCATGGCCAGCCCGACACCCATCGTGCCGAAACCTGCGTCCTGTGCCAACAACATTGCGAAGTCAATCATCTCTCGGTTCGCTCCTAGGAAGTCTTTCGTTGCCCGCACCGAGCGGGAAATCAAAAAAAGGGAAAGTCAAAGGGTTAAGTAAAACCAACTCAAGCGTCAGCCAACCCGGCTAGTCGAGCCGGATCGGTGAACTTGTCCAGATCCATCTGAGCTTCGTCGCCCAGCGGATCATGTTCGTGTTCGTGCTCGTGATCATGGTGATCGTGAGACACCGTGGCGATGAACAGCACCGTCAAAAATGTGAAGATGAACGCCTGCAGCAAGCAGATGAACAACTCCAGCAACGTCAACGCGATGCAGCCCAACACGACCGCGACCCAAACACCATAACCAAGTAACTGTGAGACGGAAGCGGCCGCGAACACCAAACCTACAATCGCGGCGACAACCAGGTGTCCTGCCATCATCGTGCCAAACAATCGCATGGCCAAGACGACGCATTTAATGATCAGCCCCATCCACTCCAGCACATAGAGTGGCAAGCCGATCCCGTAGGACATCAATTTAGGTCCGTCCCAACCGATCGGGTTGAAGTGCGAGAAGAACGTCTTCGCACCTGTTTCATAAATCCCGATCCCGACGATCGCAATGAAGCTGCACATCGCCAACATAATATTGAGCGACAGGTTCCCCGTGGCCGTTCCGCCCCAATGCCCGAAGTGGCTGGCGTGGTCAGAAACGGGCATTGCCCCCAAATGCATCCCGGCACCAAAGGGGATCAACCCAAGCACGTTCGCAAAGAGGATAAAGAAGAACACTGTCCAGACGTACGGAATGTATCGGTCTGTTTTTTCGTGAAGGTTCGGTCGAACGACCTCGTCGCGGATAAACCAGCAGATCGTCTCAAACATCTGAGCCAGTCGGCCCTTGGTTTGATAGGCGTCCAGTCCGTCGCCTTTGACGCGAATTTTCGATGCGACGTAGGCGAAAACTAACATGACGACCACGGCAGTCACCGCAGTCATCAGTAAATGGTTGGTGAGGTAAAAGCTGTACTTGCCGTCCTCAATGAATAAGGCGGGGATGTCACCGCCACCAACGTCAATCGTAAACAGCGGCTTCTCGTGCAACCGGTGGGGCACGACGTGTGAGATCGGATTGTCGGCAGATGCGATAAACAGATTCATTGAACCGATGGATTGACTTTAGAGCGGGAGGGTTCCGCAAACTCGCGACCAGAGCTTAACAACGAATCACGCTTTTGAAATGCGTAGTCCGATAAAGCGAAGGCGAGCGTGACGACTTCGACGGCAGTCAGATAGACGTACCACAACAAGATCGCCGCAGCGATCTGTTCACTTGAAGCGGGCAATTGATACCTGCACAGTGCCGCCAGTGCAACAGTCCCGACGAGACGAATTAGCACTCCGACGAAAAAACCTGCGGTCACCGGAAGGACACGATCCGGCGAGCCGGCAACGGGCTTCCGGCGGAACGCTTCGATCAGCGCGCCTGGCAGACTCGCCGCAAGCGCTATCAAGCCGCTGCCCACGCAAACAGCAACCAGCATCTCACTTAGTGACGACTCAACGTGCTCACTGGCAAGCAGCGTCAGTCCGAGGCCAATCAACCACGCAGCGGCAACCGCAATCGTTCCCTTCAGGGAGATCAGGTCTGACGATGATGATGGGAGGTTGAACAAGGTGAATTTGCGGTCGACGTGTGGTTCGTGCTGTGGCCCCGTTGGATGCCCGCTCGGTCAGGTCCTTTGGGGCGATGCCCCATCGACTGAACCGCTGACCACGCATGGCAAAGGTTGCTTTGGGGAAATCGAGAAAGGATCAAACGGGGAGGGAATAAACAAGCGGGGACAGAGCACTGTTAAAGGGTGTCTTTTGGTTGAGCCTGACGAGCTGAGGTGTGTTCTCGCTCTCGCTGCGACTTTGATGCTCGGGTGGCGACCGAGATGAAGCGAATCATCCCCAACGCAAATCCGGCCAAGCCTCCCAACGCCAAGCCCAAAGGGCGAGTGTTTCCGAGTGCCCGGTCGATAAGCATCCCAAGGCCGCCGATCGCGATCGCGAAAAATGCCAACTCCAATCCAGCCCCCGTCAATCGCGCCCAAGGCGGTGTCGAGCGATCGTCCGACCGTCGCCTCTTGGGTTCGAGGTGTGGTTGGCTGTCCTCCGCCGAATTCTCAAGTGGCGATGAAAAATTGTCGTCGCGGCGACGGGGACCGTCTGGTTTCTTTTCACGCATTGCGATCACCAATCCTGTTGGCTCGACAAGCTCAATTGAGACAAGAGTGTGACTCGACACGGAAAAAGAGATAGGTGGGGCGACGGATAGCCGCAGTTGTGTGGCGCCAGAACGCCATCCCTCTTTTGGAAGGCGGCCATGCTTGATCGCTGGTCGCACCGTGGGGCGGGGCCGACGATGGTCGGCAAAACAAGCCTCGGGAGCTAGCCGTAGAATCGTCCCAGCTCGCCTAATCGGTGACTCACAAGGCTGATGCTAGATGCCAAAAAAGACATGGTGTCTATTTGGGCGGGCAAGTTTTGAATCTTTCGTGCAAACTTTTATCCGGCAAAGTACGCGGTCAAACGCAGAAATCAGGTTGGAACCACGGGTTTACGCCAATCGGAGTCTAGAAGTTTTTTCGATGCTTGGCATAATGGTTGTGGTGTTGATTACTCCTTTAGAGGCTCCTGAGCGGCACGGTGACCCCGCCAAACCCCACTCTTTGGGACAAGTTGCACCCGATTTGGGAGAAACCTGGACTAATCAACTCCGCTGGACCGAGCACTGCAACGCCCCGATTTGAGCCGTGATTCAATTCGTACCACCTGTTGGCATGCCCCCCGCCTCCGGATCGCCCGTGATGGGATTGCACGATTTCGGACGAGGTGCTGCACCGCAGACCGCAGTCAACAACGCACCTGTTTTCCGCTGGGCGACCGCCCCTAGTCGGATGGCCGGTGGCAAGTTTTTTCGGCCTAGCAGCCCCGCCCCCGCCGCACGAAAAACGAATATTCGGAGATAGAGCTTTGATCACGACTGCAGATCTAAAGTCCCAAACACGCCGTGAGCTTGCCACGCTTGCCAAGAACTATGGCATCGCGGGTTGGCACGGAATGAGAAAGGATGAACTGGTCGACGCGATCAGTAAAACGCAGCGACGATTGCGACGCAAAACGAAAGCCGCCACAAATGGGACGGCGTCGAAAGCGAAAAAAACAAGCCGAACGGCTTCGGCTCAGTCGTCGACTTCAAGATCCGCGGCCGCACCGCGATCGAGTTCTAGCTCAGCAAAATCAAAGCCTTCGCGGGCCGGCAGTTCACGGACGGCGGCAGCCACGACGAAGCGATCGCGGTCAAAGTCTCGTTCGAGTGTTTCGCTAAACGATCGACCTCTGCCAGAGATGCGGACGCCTAAGGTCTCCGCCAAGACCGCTCGGATTCGTGCCCAGCTTCGTCGGCAAAAAGAGCAGGCCGAGCGTTTGCGTGACCTTTCGACCGGGACGCTTGTCGGTGGCGCGGCGATGAAAAATGGCAATCAAAAGTCAAGCGAGCCACATCGCGACCGCGTGATCCTGATGGTACGCGATTCGTACTGGCTGCAAGCAACTTGGGAGATCACCCGTGCGAGTGTTTCGCGAGCGGAGTCATCGCTCGCCGAACGATGGCACACCGCGACGCCGGTCCTTCGTGTGATGTCTGTCGAAGACGTTTCGAACAATTGTGCCGAAACGGTGCACCGCGACATTCCAATCCACGGTGGCGTTGATACTTGGTACATCGATGTCCAAGACCCGCCGACCCGATTCCGCGTTGCGGTCGGCTACCTGACCTCCGATGACCAGTTTCACTCACTTTGCCGTAGTAACATTGTCGAAACGCCCAGTCCCGGGGACTGTGAACGGCTCGACGAACACTGGCACGAAATTGCCGATGACTACGAACGGATTTACTCGCTCAGTGGTGGCTATGAAAACGATAGCAGCGATCTGAAAGAAATCTTTGAAGAGCGTCTACACCGTTCGATGCCTTCACGGAATGGTTCGTCGCAATCGGCCGCCGACCCGACCCTGCTTCGCCAATCCAAGTTGCCGTTCGAGGTCGACGCCGAGTTGATCGTCTTCGGGAAAACCTCGGCCGGTTCGTCTGTCTCACTTGGCGGTCGTCCGGTCAAACTCCAAAGCGATGGAACATTCACCGTTCGCATGAAGCTTCCCGATAAACGGCAAGTGCTTCCGGTCACCGCCGAAAGCCGCGATGGCATGCGACAGCGTACCACTGTGATCGCGGTCGAGCGGAACACAAAAGTGCTCGAAGCGGTCGACGTTAAAGACACAATGTAAGTCAACGAGCCGGTCACGTGATCTTCGGCGAGGCACCGAGGGAACAGAGAAATCCACACCAATCTCTGATCCCCCTTGGTGCCTCGTTTTTTTGGGGGGTGGTGGCGTTAAGGTTTTTGCCCCGTGTACCGTTCGCTAGTGGGAGATCGTTTGCCATCGGCGAGCCGGCTCCGAGCATGAGGGGTTTCATCGTCGTTACGCTTGGTGTTCGACGAAGGCGTGGCAGCGTCCTTGACTCGAACGAAAACGCGAAGTGATTGACCCGAAGGACTGAAGCACAGCGACTGTGATTCCGGTCGATTGTGGCGGTCTCATTCGTCATTCGTACGTGCGAGGCGATCTTCCATTGCGGTCGATCGCGGACCACCGCAGTGACTTGAAGGTCATGAATTCGAATTCGGCATCTCGTTTGCAAGTTCGGAGTCGCTGATTGCTTTTACGTCACTTTTGCCCTCTCGAATGATCGCCGATATGAATGCCTTGACCACACCTTCTCCCAAGGACCGCTCTCGTCCTGAAGAGTCAATTAATTTTCCTCAGCCCGTGTTTCTGCTACCGTCATCGCGTCCGAGGCTCTCGGCCTTGTTATTTGCCGGGGTGTTTGTCATGGGCGTTGCCTCGATCACGCCATCTTCAGCTTCGGCACAGACAGCGTCGCAGACGACGTTGATCGAAGCGGAGCCGGAAACGATTCCTGCCGGAGCGACTGAAATCACGATTCGTTCGGTCGATGATGTGATCGTGGCACTCGGGCGACTCGAACGTGATCTCAAACGACCGCGGCAAGAACCAGTGGCGGTCCGTACCGGCGATGGTCAGCCACTGTTAGGCGTCTTGATGAAGGATTCGCCCTTGGGGGTCGAGGTGGAATCCGTAATTGATGGCAGTGCGGCGGCGATGGCAGGACTGACCAAGGGGGACAAAATTGTCGAGATTAATCAGTTCAACATCGAAAAACCTGGCGACGTCAATGACGCGATCGCCAATCACGCCGTCGGGTCGAAGCTCAAGGTTAAGTGGATCCGGCACAATGTCTCGCATCAGCGCGAAATCGTCTTTGTCCCGCAGCAACCACCGGCGGAGGGCACGATCGCAGGCCGCCCTGATCCCGAGACCCAGCGTCTCCGCGAAGAGGTCGTCGTCTTGCGCCGGCAGGTTCAGGCATTGACGCGAGCCGTTCGTTCGCTCGCCCTGCTTCATCAATAAGCTCGCAGCGTGTCTTATCCGGCGACAGTTGAATCAATGTCGTGATCGCTCCACCGACTCGATCGTGTATCGCGGACCGTTTTTGAGTTTGGAACGCTACGTGTGCAACCTAGGCACACTATGATGGTTGAGAGAACATCCCTCGGTCATCCAGAGTGCGAGTGTAGTAGTGAGCAGCGAGAAAGACGGAACTGGGGCAACATTGCCGAAACCTTTCGGGCCGGGAACGCTAGTCCCCGATATCCGCGGTGGGTTGGTCGTCTTCCTTGTCGCGTTACCGCTTTGCTTAGGAATTGCGTTGGCATCGGGGGCGACCGGTGAGCCTGGTGCGTTGCCGCTGATGAGCGGTTTGATCGCTGGGATCGTTGGTGGACTAGTTGTCGGTTCGATCAGCGGTTCGCACACGAGTGTCAGCGGTCCGGCTGCAGGATTGACGGCGATCGTCATCGCCCAAGTTGAAAACTGTGGTTCGGTCGAAGCCTTCTTGCTCGCAGTCGTTTTGGCTGGGGTGTTGCAGATCGCAATGGGGATTTGCAAAGCCGGCGCCCTCTCTGCGTTTTTTCCCTCCAGTGTGATCAAGGGACTGCTCGCCGCGATCGGCGTGATTCTGATTTTGAAACAGATCCCTCACGTCCTGGGGCACGATAGTGACCCGGAAGGGGAAATGTCCTTTGCCCAGCCGGATCACGAGAATACGTTCAGCGAATTGGTTTCGATGGTGGACGACTTTCACATCGGTGCCGCTGCGGTAGGTTTATTGGCGATCGGTCTACTGGTGTTATGGCAAAAGTTCGATGTCCTGCGGAAGTCCATCGTTCCCGGCCCATTGGCAGCGGTGCTATTCGGCGTATCGTTGCACTTGTTTTTCCTATCGCTCGGTGGAAACTGGGCGATCGGCCCCGAGCACTTAGTCCAAATACCGGTGGCGGAATCGGCGGCCGATCTTTCGACGTTCCTTACATTTCCAGACATCGGCGCGTTCTTGAATCCAGCGATTTACGTTGCGGCGGTTACGATCGCCATCGTCGCGTCTCTCGAAACGCTGCTCAATCTGGAAGCCGTCGATAAGCTGGATCCGTTGCGACGCAATTCACCGCCTAACCGTGAACTAGTCGCCCAGGGCGCGGGCAATATCGTCTCGGGAATGCTGGGTGGATTGCCGGTGACGAGCGTGATCGTGCGTGGCAGCGTGAACGTCAACATCGGTGCCAAGACGAAGGTCAGCACGATCGTGCATGGGATTCTCTTGGTCCTCAGTGTTGTATTCATCCCGCAGTACTTGAACATGATCCCGCTCTCGGCTTTGGCCGCGATCCTGCTGGTCACGGGATTCAAGTTAGCCAGCCCCGCGCTGTTCAAGCAGATGTATCGCGAAGGACGCTATCAGTTCTTGCCGTTCTTTATCACATTAGTCGCGATTGTGTTCACTGACTTGCTGATCGGAATCTTGATCGGCCTGCTTGTCAGTGCACTGTTTATTTTAAATAGCAACCTACGACGACCGCTTCGCCGCGTAGTCGAATCACACCTTGACGGTGAAGTGACCTACGTCGAACTGTCACCGCAGGTCAGTTTTTTAAATCGTGGGGCACTCGATAAACTGTTCTCCGAGGCCAAGCCGAACAGCAACTTACTGATCGACGCGACACATTCGGATTACATCGATCCGGATATTTTGAGCATGATTCGGGAGTTCAAAGACACCACCGCGCCGGCGCGTGGTATTAAAGTTTCGCTCCGTGGCTTTCGTGATAAATACAAGTTGCGTGACGAAGTCTTGTTCGCCGACTACGCGACGCGGGAACTGAAGGAACGGATCACGCCGGATCAAGTGCTAATGATGCTGCGCGAAGGCAACGCGCGATTTCATACCGGTCAGCGTTTGTCGCGTGATCTGGGACGACAAATCAACGCGACACGTCTGGGCCAAAACCCCTTTGCCGCGGTGCTTAGTTGCATCGATTCTCGTGTCCCCGTCGAATTGATTCTCGACCAAGGCATCGGGGATGTGTTCAGTATTCGAGTCGCGGGGAACATCGTCGGAACTAAGACCCTGGCCAGTTTGGAATACGCCGTCGCTGTCAGTGGGGTCAAATTGGTATTGGTCCTGGGCCACACGCAATGCGGTGCCGTCACCAGCAGTATCGAGTTTGTGGGTCGCGGTGACGATGTGGCCGAGGTGACCGGATGTAGCCACCTGGGGGCGATTGTCAACGAAGTTGCGGCGAGCGTTTCGCCCGAGGAATGCCAGCGGGCGGCTGATCTACCGGAAAGCGAACGCGAGTTGTTTATCGACGAGGTCGTCAAGCGAAATGTCCTGCTCACGGCTGAACAGATTCTTCACCGTAGCGACGCGATCGCGGCCGCCGTGGTTGACGGCAGGGTACGCGTCGTCGGAGCCGTCTATGACATCGCGAGCGGAAAGATCGACTTTTTCGAAGATGAATCTTGGAGTCCCGAAAAAGTCTCCGGCTAATCCTACAATCGATAAATGATCGCAAACGTTCACCGTTTCTTGCCGACATTTTTGCCAAGGGGTTAACCGTGGCCTAAAATGGAATTTCTTTTGCCGTGATGCCTCACACGTGCGATCGATTGTGATCATCGAAACCGGAGAAGCTTTGGGGAGCTTCGCAAATAAAACTTGGACGTACCTTTTGCAAGCCGCTCACCTGTTGCGAGCAGCTCCCATGAGCCATTGGCGAGAAGCATTCGTTGGCCAACGTGGCTCGGGCATGGTGCTTGCCGCCGTTGCCCGCTATCACCGGGGTACGCCTGTCGGCCGACAAGCGGCCACGATTGGCGGAACATCCGAACCTAATCGTGACGTCGGTTGTGGGTTGCCGCTGGTTCAGCGTTTAGTATCCCAATCCAAATCGCAGCCCAACTCTCCTTAGAGAGAGTTACGCAAATCCAGTATTTTCGATCTCAAAGGCACAGCAGACATGAAGGCGCGAAAAGCGAATCAGTCCCAAAGGGCGTCTTACCCGATCACGCGAACGACTTGGGGTGGGGCATTGCTGGCGATCCTGTTTTTAATCTGCGTTCCAACGACTGTCGTCGGCCAGGGGGCAGGGCTTGGCCCCAGTTTAGGACTCGAGCCGACGGGAGTTTCCTATCCTTCGCCGCAGTATTACATGGCACTAGAGGTCTACCGCAGCGGTGACTTAGAAGCTGCGCTCGATGCCTTCGACATTGCGATCGGACGTACCCGCCGGGATATCAACGGGCATTGGATCGACGCGATACCGGTTTATGCGATGATGGGCGAGGCGCAGTATCAGCTCGGTGATCTTGAAGCGGCAATGCAAAGCTTAGACATGGCGTTGAAGATCGCGATCCGCTATCGCAGCCAACGCTGGTTGGCTCGACCTGTTTGGACGGAGGTATTGCAAGGCCAAGCGGTGCAGACGCCGAAACAGTACCTCTGGCCCGAAGCAAAGGCCGTTAGCATTGCGCCGCTTGCCAGGTCGGTGAAGTATTACTCGGGCGAACAATTGACCGAGCAAAGTTTCCAAACACCCGGTCCGATCGAAGAGCTGAATATCAAGACCATCGACATGGTCGAAGTGATGCGTGGTCTGGCGCTCGCGTCTTATCGCCGGCGCATCATCTTGGGACCGCTCTCGGAAAACGATCCGTTGGCGACCGAGGTGATCGAGAGCACCAAGTATCCCCGTGGGTTGCAGGTGCCGATCGCACGCAACCTGATCGGTTGCATGCGGGCGGCGGAGCGTTTTGGGGCGATGCAAGATGACCGAGCAATCGAAGATGCCGCTAAAGTCAGCGGTGAAATGGGGCGAGTTCACTCGCTCGCACCGGTCGTCGGATTGGCAGCCGCGTCGGCAATCGCCGGAACGGACAAACCCGAAGCCGCGGTACCGATTTGTTTGCAAGTGGCCAACCAAGCGGCCGCGCTGGGGTACTTCGAGCTCGTCGGCGAGGCCCTGCAATTGGCCGCCGGTTGTGCGAACCAACAGAACGCCGCCGTCGTTCAACAGGCGTCGCAAGTCGCGGCGGCGAGTTTGTTGCGCAAGTCGCGTTTCGCAACATTGCAAATCTTACTTGCCGCGGCTGACGCTGCCGTTACCGCCGGTGACGTTCAAACCGCGACCGCTCGGTTGGGCGAAGCAAAGACGATCGCCGTCCGCCGGGATGTCGCTCAGCCGCGTCTAGATGCCTACGGCGCCTACATCGCAGCCAGGATTGCCGCCCGAACCGGAATTTTGACCGATGGCAACGCGACCGTTCGTCCGTGGGAAGAACCGGTTCAGCAAATGATTAACTTTGCCACCAACAGCCGATTGAAACGTCGGAACCTAATCAGCATGCCGCGGCTCTATCAACTCCAACGTGTCCGTTTGGCACTCGGCGGCAACATGGACATGCAGTCGCTCGATCTACTGCTGCAGTTATATTCCGATGCGCCAACAATCGATACTTGGCGACGAGATCCGGTCAATGCGATCGCCGGACACATCGCAAATCCAGAGGCGTTGCGTCTTGCCAGACTGCGTACTGTCGCTTCGCGTGAAAGTGCGTTAGATGTCTTACTGCGAATGGAGGACCTGTTGACCGGACGTTTGGATAGTCAGCTTGCACTCGGCGGGCGTGTGCATCAAGTTCGGACTTTGGCTCGGATGCCCGATGATCTGGTCGAAAAAGACGTCGTCGCCTTTCGCAATACTGCGCCAAAATCCATTCGTGACCTGCGGGCGGCGACAAAAGCAATTGCCGATGGAAACGCCGGTGACCCGTCGCTGTTAAACGCAAAGCTGGAAGCCGCCGAAGCCGATGCATGGGAGATCGCACTCGACCGCTATGTGACGCCCCGCGTTGTCCCTCGTCGCCTGGACCAAAAGAAGCCGATCGAATCGCTGCCGGCTGATGTCGCGATGTTGGTGTTCTACCAAGACAACGCTGTCTACCATGCGGTCCTTTGCACGAAACAAAAAGCGAGTTATTGGTCCATCAAAGGTGGCTCACGACTGGGGGCCGAAATCGCCAAGGTAACTCGGGCGATCGGAGCGTCACAGGCTCGCGGGTCACGTCTTCCCGAAGATGAGAGTTGGCGAAAGGACGCGGTCAACTTGCGTGATCGACTGATTTCCACCAGTGCCGCACCGCTGCTAGAAGACCGGCTCAATGGGATCAAGCGATTGGTGGTGATCCCTGATGGCCTGTTGTGGTACCTGCCGTTTGAGATCCTTCCGGTTGACGATTCGGAGTCGCCGCTATTAGGCGACGCCATCGAAATTCGCTATGCGGCTTCGCCGGCGCTCGCGATCTACCCGACCGCCGCGCCTCCGGTGAAGGGCGAGGTCGCACTAGCGGCTGGCAAAATTTTCGCGCCGCGCGAAATGGAAACCAACGAACAGATGATCCTGTCCATTGCCGAGTCGGCAGCGGCCGGTGTTGTTCGGCTGCCTCAAGACGCCGCCGTGCCGACCAGTCGTAGCGGGTTGTTGGGGTCCCATTTGATCGTGGCCGACACGACCGTTCCGAATCCTAAGGCGGTGCTACAAACTCCGCTTGCCAGTTTCGAATCGGCGATGCCTTATGGAATGCTAGGGGACTGGTTGCGTACCGCTGCCCCGACACCGTCTAGCGTCTTCCTCTCCGGGTTCCGTTCGCACTTGGAGACACCGCAGCAAGTCTCTGGGAACGAATTGGCACTTACTCTGATGTCGCTTCAATACGCCGGCGTGCAAGATGTCACAATCAGTCGCTGGGCTGTCGGAGGAAATTCGACCGCCACATTGCTTCGCGAATATGCTCAAGAATTGGGGTTCATGCCACCATCTGAAGCACTGGCGAGAGCGAAGGATGTGCTTCGTCGAACGGAACTCGCACCATCGGCCGAGCCGACGCTTTCCAAAGGCGACTTAGACCGCAGCACGTTGACCGGTGGTCAGCCATTTTTCTGGGCAGGCTACCTTCACGCATCGCCGATTAAGGACGGCAACTAACGCTTCGTCTCGGACGGACCTAAGGTTCGCTGATCCGTCAACGGGCATTCGCCCCGGTGATTGCACCGAAACCGTGGCAAACGCGATGCGGCTTATCCTAATTTCGAATGCTGACGAAACTTTGGTGCTTCGTCAGACCGAATGTTTGGCAGCGGCTTATCGATCACGCCCGACACTTGAATTGCAAGAATGCAACGTAGACGGCACCTTAGCTTTTCCGCAGAACGCTGGCTTCGTACATTTACTTTGGTGATCAAGTTTATCTAAGCGATGAGGGATTTGATCACATGGGCCGGTTCCACACCGGTCAGCTTTTGATCGAGCCCTTGGAATCGATAGGTAAATCGTTCGTGGTCAAACCCGAGCAGTTCCAGTACCGTCGCATGAAAGTCACGGATGTGGACGGGATCTTTCACGATGTTGTAACTGAATTCATCTGTCTCGCCGTAGATCGTTCCACCTTTGGCACCACCTCCGGCCATCCACATCGTGAAACAGCGAGGGTGATGGTCGCGTCCATAGTTGTCACGTGACAAGCGACCTTGGGTGTAGATCGTGCGTCCGAATTCGCCGCCCCAAATTACCAAGGTGTCATCTAACATTCCGCGTTGTTTGAGATCTTCCAGGAGTGCATAGCAGGGACGATCGACGTCTTTGCACTGACTGGGCAATCGGCCCGCCAAATTGCCGTGGTGGTCCCAGTTGTTGTGATACACCTGGATGAATCGCACGCCGCGTTCGGCAAGTCGACGAGCCATCAGCGCCGTATTGGCAAACGTTCCCGGCTTTTTAGCTTCTTCACCATACAGCTCAAACGTGTGCTTCGATTCACTGGCCAAGTCCGTCAATTCTGGGACGCTCGCTTGCATCCGGTAAGCCATTTCGTACTGTTGGATTCGCGTCGCAGTGTTGGGGTCGTGTGATTGCTGAAGACTCAGGCGGTTAAGTTCGTTCAGCTGCTCGATCGATCGTTTCCGCAGGTGATCGGGCACGCCGGGTGGATTATTGATGTAAAGAATTGGGTCGCCGGAACTTCGGAACGACACACCAGCGTGTTCTCCGGGCAAATATCCTGAATGCCACAAGCGGGCCGAGATTGCTTGCTCTTGTTCTCGATTACTCGGGATTGCGACAAGGACGACGAATGCGGGAAGGTTTTCGTTCATCGAACCCAGGCCATACGATGCCCACGATCCCAAGCAAGGCCGTCCGGTCACTTGGTTTCCGGTTTGCATCGCCGCGATCGCCGGTTCGTGATTGATCGCTTCGGTGTTCAGAGATCGCATCCAGCAGATCTCGTCAGCTTTTTTGGCAAGATTTGGCAGCAGTTCTTGATTGATCCACATGCCGCATTCGCCCGCCCGTGTAAAGCTGTACTTTGACGGCGAGATGGGGAACCGTGATTGCCCACTGGTCATCGTCGTTAGGCGTTGGCCGTTACGAATCGATTCTGGTAGGTCTTTGTCGTACCAATCATTCATTTGGGGTTTGTAATCAAACAAATCCATCTGCGACGGTCCGCCTACCATATGCAGATAAATCACCCGCTTGGCTTTGGGCGGAAAATGCGTCGGCACTGCCCCGGGGCGTCCTTGGAGCGGATTGGCTTCGGCTAACGCCGGTCCGGTGCCCAGCGTATTTCCCAGAAGCGACATCATCGCGGCGCTACCGAGCAGATTGCGGCCGGTCGTAAAGAATTGTCGGCGGGTGACAAAATCAGGGTGAGTGAGGTCCATCGGATAGCTCGGGGCTCGATCGGATAACGGTGAAAGATTCGCGTTGCGGTAGAAGACGGTAAGCGACCCGGCGACCACTACTTACAGAGCACTTCATCCAGATTCATGATCTGGTTGCAAAGTAATGTCCAGCCGGCAAGCTTGCTCGCTGAGATATCGCCGGGTGTGGGGCTTTCGCCGATCCCGATCAACTTTTCGGCGTCGTCGGGATGCCGTTCATAATAGGTCAGGTATTCTTGCAAGCTCTTTTCGATGATCGCCAGTTCTTCATCGGAAATGGTGCGGCAAAGGACATGTTCGGTCGCGTGCCGAATTGCGGCGACAGAATCATCGGGCGATTTTGCCAGTGCGTTTTGCGCCAGTTGACGAGCCGCCTCGACAAACTGTGGGTCATTCAAAGTCACCAGAGCTTGCAGCGGCGTATTGGTCCGCTCTCGACGAACGACACAGAACTCACGACTCGGTGCGTTAAAAGCTTCGAGATTGGGGGGCGGCGCCATGCGTTTCCAAAAGCTGTAAACCGTCCGGCGGTAAAGGCCGTCGCCCTTGTCCTGAACATAGTTGCGTGTATCGCTTCCCGGCAGTCCGACAATGCTCCAAATCTCACCGGGTTGGTAAGGTTTAACACCGGGGCCGAACATTTTCGGCGAAAGCAGATCGGCGCTGGCCAAAGCGGCATCGCGAATCATCTCGGCATCCATTCGGAATTTTGGTCCTCGAGAAATCAACGCGTTATCGGGGTCTTTTTCGAGCGACTGCTCAGTCACTCTAGCGGCCTGACGATAGGCGGCACTTTCAAAGACCTGTTTATAAAACCGTTTGACATCCCAGCCGTTTTCGACAAAGTCGACGGCCAAGTAATCCAGCAGCGGCTGATTCGAAGGGGAGGCGCCGGTGATTCCAAAGTCTTCGCTGGTGACGACTAAGCCGTGCCCAAAAACCTGTTGCCAAAACCGGTTGACGGTCACCCGTGGGGTCAGCGGGTTTGCCGGATCGATCAACCATCGTGCGAGACCTAAGCGATTTTTGGGCTGACCTTCACCCATTGGATGCAAGGCCTTGGGGGGGGCGGCGGAAACGGCATCACCGACCTGATCGTATTGTCCACGGATCAGCATGTTCGCCATCGCGGGCGAGTCCTTTTCACGCTGAATGTGCGTGATCGGGCTTCGAGCTTCGATCGCCGTTTTCTCGGCTTGAAGCTGATCGACTTTGGCGGCGAGCGTGGGATACTGTTCATCGAGCACATCGAAGTAGAAGCTCTCGACGAAGCTTCGATCCTTCCCTTGAATCGAAAACGAATCATTTTCATCGGTGAGTGCGGCTTGATGCCGAGCGACCAAGTCGGCAACTTGATTCAGCCGTGCGAGCAGCGCGACTTCATCGGGGGCGAGCGCCCGTCGATATAACCGAAGCTGGGAAACGGACAGACCTTCAAGGCTTTGTTCGCCGAATCGAGATCCGATTTGAAGTGGCACGTCGGTGAGTAAGTTAGCCCGCGGTTGAAGCGAATTCTTTTCCGCTCGCAACGCGACCGATTTTCCGTCGACATACAACTTGATGCCTCCAAACTTGGAGGAGCCGTCGTACGTGAACGAGACGTGTTGCCATTGTCCCGGGCGAAGGACACCGTTGGTCGAAGTTGCTTTTAGCGCGTTGTCGGGCCAAGCGTCGATCAGATGGACGGCAAGCGAGTTGCCTTGCCGAAATAGGTCCCAGCCGCGATGGGCGTTGGGGGGATCCATCTTGGCGATAATGCCTCCGCCGCCTCCTTGGGGGACGTTGATCCAAGCGGCCACAGAGAACGGTTCGTCAAATTGTTGTTTGCCTGCCGATCCGAGTGAGATCGTGCCATCTTTCTGAAGCACCGGCGCGAGGGCACGGTTTGATTTCTCTTCCCACACCAAGTCGTGGGTGACATGAACGGTAGCGTTCAAATCGCCTGTGATCGCCAGATCATTCCCCCGACCTTCATCTAATGGTGCGTGCAACGCCAGGCGTTCGGCGGGAAGCTTGCCTCGCAAGTGGTCCGGATTCACGGTGCGAATCCACTCGTCGATCTTGGCAATTGTTTGTTGACGATGCTGGTCTCTCGCTTGTACCGCGCTCGCGATCTCACCCGGTAAAGCGTCCCACCGAGGGCGATCGGCATCGGTGGGTAAATACAAGATCGGCCCCAGGCCGTCTTTGCGATTGCCGTCTTTGGGACGCTGGGTGGTGTTTCGAAAGAATGCGGCGAGTGAATAATAATCCTTCATCGAAATCGGATCGAACTTGTGATCATGGCATTGGGCACAGTTGGTTGTTAAACCGAGGAAGACCCAGCCAAACGTTTGCACTCGATCGGCCGCATAGAGCGCCATGTTTTCTTCATCGATTGTCCCGCCTTCATTGGTGGTGATGTTGCAACGCTGAAACCCCGTGGCAACCAGTTGCGACTCGGTGGGGGCGTCAAGCAAGTCGCCGGCGAGTTGTTCGACGACAAACTGATCGAAGGCTTGGTTTTCATTGAAGGCACGAATGACCCAATCACGATACGGCCACATCTCTCGATAGTTATCGAAATGCAAACCATGGGTATCTCCATAACGAGCCGCATCCAGCCAATAACGCGCGCGGTGTTCGCCCCAAGTGGGGCGGCTCATCAAACGATCGATCCATTGACGATAGGCTTCGTCGCCGCCGGCCGCATAGTCATTCTCGAAAGCCTTCCGATCATCTGGCGAGGGTGGCAAGCCGGTGATGTCCAAGTGCAATCGGCGAAACAAGACACTCGGCGATGCTTCTGGCATCGGTGATAGTCCGGCGTCTTTTAATGCCGAATACACGTAGTCATCAATTTCGTTTTTTCGCCAAGCAAGGTCTGCTTGCTGCGTCGGCGTTTCGATCACGGGGGCAACGAACGACCAGTGCTTCTGAAACTCCGCTCCCTGTTCGATCCAATGGGTCAGAATTTGTTTCTGCTCGTCACTGATTGATTTCTTGGTATGCGGCGGAGGCATGATCAAATCGGGATCATCCGTCGTGATCCGCGCGATCAATTCACTGGCGTCGGGATTACCCGGCACGACGGCCGACATTTCGAGCGCGCTATCTGATTGATCGAGCCGAAGGTCAGCAGCGCGGGAATGGTCGTCCGGCCCATGGCAGGCGAAGCAGAAGTCCGCCAAGATCGGACGCACGTCGCGGTTGTAGTCGATCTTGTCGGAGCCGACGGCTTGGTTTGTGCTGCCGGGGCAAGCGGTTAGAAAACCAATCGCGGTGAGACACGCGAACGTTCGCATCAATGTGGATGCAAGACTTAATCGAAGACGTACAATCCGTCTCATCAAAAATCCTCTAATTGAGATGTTGGTCGCAGGAGACCCGATCAATCGTCGGCCAATCTTTGGGGGAAGATTGGATCGCAGAATCCGTCGACATCGCTTCGACGCAATAGGATCTGCCGGGATCGTTGGTGAGTTGCCAAGACGACTCGGAATCGCCACGCACTGAGGTGTCTTGGGTGCGTGACCAAGCGAACGATTCCCAATTCCAGGTGGGGCCCTGATTGTAATTGAAATTCGGCGGTCAATCGACATGAGTTTTCCAGACCGCGATGATCGTTGGAAATCGTTTAGCTACAATCGGCGGAACGGTGCTTTGATTTGACGACCGGTTCGAACTCCCCCCTCCCTTTGTGTGGAAGCAAGATTAATGCGGATGCTTTGTTTGCTTTGGCTCGCCATCGCGGCGCAAGCCAACTGTGCTGCTGACTGGACGGTGTTTGCGGGAACCGGATCGGAAGACTCGCCGTCGGCTGATTCTCCGATGCCTGCCGATCAAGCCGCGATGCGGAACGTCTATGGGATCGAGGTCACTGCCGATGCCATTTTCTTTAGTACCGTCAACGACCATTCGATTTGGAAGTGCGATCACAACGGAATGTCACTGGTGCGTTACGCCGGAACTGGTCAAGCAGGATATGGGGGCGACGGAGGGCCGGCGCTCAAAGCAACGTTCAATAAGCCTCACGAAATCCGCGCCGATGCCAGTGGGAATCTGTTTGTCGCTGATACGTTTAATCATTGCGTTCGTCGAATCGACGGGCAAACCGGCGTCGTGACCACGATTGCTGGAAACGGCACCGCAGGTTTTTCCGGTGATGGTGGGCCGGCAGTCAGCGCCCAATTTGACCAGCCACACAGTATTGTGCTCGATGGGACGGGCGTTCTCGTTGCCGACACCCGCAACCATCGCTTGCGTCGCGTCGATTTGGCAACGGGGAACGTTCAAACCATCGGCGGAAACGGCAAGCGTCAACTGCCGACCGAAAACGCGGATGTGGCAAACGTTTCTTTATTTGGACCGCGTTCGCTGGCAATTGATGAAGACGCGATTTGGTTAGTCTTGCGGGAAGGCAACAGCGTGTGGCGAATCGATCGCGACACCGGAAAGATCAATCGAATTGCTGGGACGGGTAAGAATGGGCACGATGGTGACGGTGCTGATCCCTTGCGTGCGACATTCCGTGGTCCCAAGGGCATCGCAGTCGATTCACAAGGCAATCTGCTGATCGTCGACACCGAGAATCATGCGATGCGATATGTCGACCGAACCGCTGACGAAATCCGCACGCTGCCGGTGGGATCGAAAATGAAGCGTCCTCACGGGACGGCAGTCCTGTCAGTTGACGGTCAACCAGACCGATTTCTTGTTTCCGATTCGGAAAATCATCGCGTCTTGATTTCGCCGCTGCCCTAGACGACATCCAGAAGTCATGTCGCGCGAAGCGGCGCATTGCAAACTGGGAGGTCCGGGGGATTTGCGGTCCATCCGCAACCACACACTTGCCGCGGTGACAGCGAATGGCACCGCAGCCGTCATTAGAACTGGCCGAAAAATAGGGTGGGACACTGAAAGGTGGCCCAAAGTGTTCGGGTATTTACTATCGCGGCAAAAGGTATGGGTTCCCGGACTGGATTGGTCGGTATAATTTCGTTGTTATCGCTTGCTCGGCTCGTTGCGGCGCCGCTGAGGCTCACCGGGTTGGCGATCCTCGAGCCGAGACGACTATAGGGTGACCGACTCCCCAGTCACACGCGCGACGCTGTTGATGCGATTGCGCGATGCGAATGATTATGAAGCGTGGGAAGACTTCCTGCGCGATTACGGCCCGATGTTGTACCGGTTTGTACGCAGTCGGGGCCTACAGGATGCCGATGCTGCAGACATCGTTCAGGACGTGTTTCGACGCGTGGGGATGGCAATCGGAAAATTGGAATACGACAAAGAGAAGGGTGGGTTTCGGGCGTGGTTATTCACAATCACTCGCAATCGCCTGTACACCTACTTCGAAAAACAAAAGAAGACGGCCGGCAATACGGCCAACGACACGGCACAACTTGAATTGCTCTCCCAGGCGGCGGACGAGCGAAACGAGTTGGCTGAGCAATGGGAGCTCGAGCATTTGCGGTCGTTGGCGGCATCGGCAATGAGCCGAGTCGAGGAAAACTCCGACCCCAAGACTTGGTCGGCCTTCCGAATCACTGCGGTCGAAGGACGTTCGGCGGCCGAGGCGGCAGAGGAGTTATCGATGACGACGGGGGCGATTTATGTGGCCAAGAGTCGCGTGACGGCTCGCTTGCGTGCCGAAATTAAGAAACTGCAACAAGAGGAAGGGGACTTAGCATGAGTGTCTCCACTTGTCCTCCGCGTGATGTGCTCGAAGCTCTCGTCAACGGCCAGCTCAAAGGCGACTTGTTGGCAAGCACAACCGAACACGTTGGGTACTGCATCGATTGCCAATTTGTGATCGAGCAAATCGCGATCGGCGAATTGAAACAGGAAGTTGATGTGCCGATCGAAGCTTTGGTCGGCCAGGATGTGACTGCCCCTCCGCCAAGTGACTCGGCGTACTGGAAGGCGGTCCATCGTGTGTCGCGTCAATTTGACCCCAACCCCGTCGCCGATCACGAGGGTGTCGATCACGGGGATCCCGCATCGAGCGACGAGTCCTACGTCGCGCCGATTCACGACACTTCGGTCGAAGTCAAAAAGGCGACGGGTTCAGAGCAAACGAACGATTCTGATCCCGGACCGACGGTTGAAACTCCGGCAGTCCCCAATCTTTCATTTCTTAGGCCTTCCGACGATCCAGCTTACATTGGACGGTTGAATCATTTCGAAATCGCCCGGGTGATCGGTCGCGGCGGAATGGGAATCGTGCTCGAAGCGTTTGATACCCACCTGCACCGGACGGTCGCCATCAAGGTGCTTAATCCGGAGTACGACAAGAACGAGTTGGCACGCAAGCGGTTTTGCCGCGAAGCACGTGCTGCCGCCGCAATCTCTCACGAACACGTCGTGGCGATGCATAATGTCGCCAAAGAAGACGATGGCGGCTTGGCATTCTTGGTGATGCAATACATCGAAGGCGAAACACTTGAGAAACGCCTGGCGGATTCCAAGCCATTGCCGCAGAACGAGGCCGCTCGGATCGCCATGCAAATCGCCGCCGGCTTGGCCGCCGCCCATGAACGCGACATGGTTCATCGGGACATCAAACCTGCCAACATCTTGCTGGAACAAAAAACGACCCGCGTCAAGCTGACCGATTTTGGATTGGCCCGCGCCACCGACGATGTTCGCTTGACCAAGACCGGCATGGTGACCGGCACGCCGCTGTATATGTCGCCCGAGCAAGCGACCGGGGGAACCACCGACGAGCGTAGTGATCTGTTTTCGCTCGGTGCGGTGATGTATGAAATGACGACCGGTACGTCACCTTTCGAAGCGCCTTCGATCGTTGGCGTGATGAAGCGAATTATGGACGAAACGCCGGCGGCGCCATCGAAGCTGAACCCCGCTATCAATTCGACACTCTCTGAATTGATCATGGCGCTGTTGGAGAAAAACCCAGCTCGGCGGCCTGAGTCTGCGGCGTTTGTCGCCGAGACTTTAGCGGAGATCGTGTCGTCACTGGCGCCCATTTCGCCGCTGCAGGTCCCGTCCATTGGTTCGACGACAGCAAGGAAACTTCGTGGCAGTGGGACGCACCGATTGGTCTCTCGGAACACGCTTCGTGCCGCCTGGGCAGCCGGGTTAGTAGGCGTTGCGAGTTTGATTTTGGCCGTTGGTTTTTGGCTTAACGGTGGTGAAGTGGCACCCGATCGCGTCAGCCAAGATTTTCCATCTGTGGTGCTGCCCGGGAATCCTGGTACCGTTTGGTCGGTTGACTTCGATCCCATCGGTGAGCGTGTTGCGACAGCCATTGAAGACGGCAGCGTGCGGCTGTGGGATGTGAAAACTCAAAAGGTCCTACGCAGCTTTGAAGCTCATCGCGGCATCGCCTGGACGATTCAGTTCCACCCCACCAAACGCTTGGTCGCGACCAGCGGAGACGATGGTATGGTCAAGCTCTGGGATGCCGATTCGCTTGAACCGGTCCATGAATGGAAAGCCAGTTCGTCGGTCCGCAAAGTAGCCTTTTCACCAGACGGGGATAAAGTCGTTGCCGGTGACCGGGATGGATTGGTTCACATCTGGAGTATCGAAACCGGCGACGAGATCCTGACGACGTCGCAAGAAGGTTCAATCTTCTCCGTGGCTTGGTCGGGTGACGGGCGGCTAATCGCAACCGTCGGAAGCGACAAGGAAGTTCGTGTTTATGATGCCGAGACGTTGGAAAGCCGTCAAACTATGCACGGCCATCCCGGCCCGATCTACGACGTCGAATTCGCTCCCAAGGATAGTTTGCTTGCCACGGTTGGATGGGGAAAGTCATTGTTCATGTGGAATACCGCGACCGGTGAAAAGGAGTACTCACTGACCGATGAGTCCGGCGGTGACAATTGGAGCGTTTCGTTTTGTGCCGATGGAAGCCATGCGGTCGTCGGCGGCAATGACGGAACCTGCCGAATTTGGGACCTCGATACGAAAGAGCTAATTTCGTCACTCAGCGGTCACGAGTCCGCTGTCCACGATGTTTCGCTCGACCAAAGTCGGTACCAAATTGCTACCAGTGGCCGCGACGGTACCGTGCGAGTCTGGAATCTCGCCGGGATCGACAAGTAGCCCGATTGAAACGCTGAATGCCAGCTTGTAGAACCGCGGTTCGTTTCGACACCTTCGGGGAGAGTTGAAGCGCAAAGACGCTGACACTGCGATCTTGGCGGTGCGTGATGGAAATCATGCTGACGAAGCTCGTCGCAACGCGGTATCGCTATCGCGACAGCAATAAATCGTCTTCGAGCAAATGGCAATACGAATCGTAGCGTCGTGGATCGATCTTGCCGTCGGCAACGGCGTCTTTGACGGCGCAGTCGTCTTCGGTCAGGTGTAAGCAGTTTGAATAGCGGCAATGACCGACATGGGGTCTCAGGTCTGGCATTAGTCCGGCAACTTCCTCGGCGGTGATATCCCAAAGCTGGAACTGCCGAATCCCTGGCGTATCAAAGACGGCACCGGTCGCGTCACCTTGCAGTGGAATCAGCGTTGACGTGGTCGTCGTGTGCCTGCCTTTCTGGTTGTCCTGGCTAACCGAAGCAACGGCCAGCCCAAGCCCTGGCTGAACGGCATTGAGCAAGCTGCTTTTGCCGACTCCACTTTGCCCCGATAATGCGGTCTGCTTGCCACGTAGGAGCTCCCGTAAGTACTCGATGTTGATGCCACGTTCGGCGCTGGTCAACAACACGCGGTAGCCCAACGACGCGTACACGCCGATCAAGGGCTGTAACTTTCGACAGTCAATCAGGTCGCACTTGTTGATCACGATGACCGGGTTGACCCCACATTGTTGTGCGGTCAACAAGAACCGATCGACGAGCGCCGGTTTGAGCGACGGTTCTGCCGCGCTGGTCACGATCAGTAAATGGTCAACGTTGGCGGCGATGATGTGTTGTTGACCACGACTTTGACGGCTGATGACACCATGACGCGGGGCGACAAACTCGATCATGCCCGTATCTTCGCTTTCGGCGCGAAAGCGAACACGGTCACCGGCGACAACCGTGCCGCGTCCTTCGATGCTGATCGACTTGAGCACTTGACGAATGGCACAATCGAATCGTCGGCCATCGTCGGCCAGTACGGTATTACTCAATCCATGGGCGCAAATAACGCGTCCTGAGATCAGAGTGGGGTCTTCTTTGTCGTCCGCTTCGGTAGGACGATCGGCGTTCGCCCCGGCAACGGTTCTCTTACGCGTCAACTCGCCTTTGCCACTGACCCGTTCATTCTTTACCGCATCGGCTAGCGACTCGGTTTCACCGGAGTTGAACTGGCGGGTCAAGTCACCGTCACGCACGCGTCCTTGATAACGCTTGCGAAACTGGACTCTTGACGGCTTGTTCTTGGACCGCTTCTTCGCCATCTCTTTCGGAGTGTGCCGACTCTTAAGTTAGTGGTGATGCAGAAACAGGGCGTTCGATCGCACGAATGGCCGCGATTGCGTAGGCCAATGATCGGCTCGTTGCCGCGTGTCAGTGTTTGTTTTCAAGGCGACCCTCATCACTTTGTGCATCGTTCCAGGTCGGGTTTAGGGACCCGAACGTTCGCCGAGGTTAATCAGCAGCGATGGGACGATTGCCACTCGGCGAATGAAGTGCACCCAAAGTTATTGGTAGGAACAAAGCCTTTGTGTCGCGTCTGCCAGTGATTCGCCGTCTGATACTAAGGCATCAGGCAGGATTACGGCATCAGGCAGTGGCGATTGGCCATGCTGATCCCACTGACGATAGCCCCGACGATCCCAACAAATCCTTGATCGGTCCCGCACAAAAATACGTTAGGCAAGTGTGTGGTTCCGTCAAGCTGCTTGTCGGGTGCACCGTAGACGGCACCGTTGTCATGCCACGTAAATCGCCGAATGGTTTTCGGGGTGAAGACATCGGTATCGACTACATACTGACGAAAATCGGGCATAAAGCGAACCGATGAATTTACGGCCGCGTCGTACTGGCGAACTTTCTCGGCGGCGTAGTGGTCTTCCGGCAGGGCGCACCACTGATCGTGGTTGGCAAGCGTTGTGATCCGGATGACGCCATCGGGCAATTCGCCTTCGTCGGGCTCGTAGATGTAATTGTTGGGTGAGCAAATCACACCGGTTCGTGCATCGCAAAGAGCATCGTCGGGACGTTTCCAGTGAAATGTATCGCTGTCATTGTAGAACACGATTGTGCGATCAAACCCGAATGACTTTGGCATCCGATCTAAAATCGAAATCGACTCGATGAACGACAGTTTGCCCGCCTTGGCGACTTCAACCTCGGTAATGTCGTCGCACAACCGCATCGTTTCGACATTTCCGGCAGACGACAGGATTCGATTGGCGGTCAGTTCTGTGCCATTGTCCAAGACGACGCCGACGGCACGACCGTTTTCGACATGAATCTTAGAGACACCGCTACGTAATTTAAGTTCGCCGCCGAGGCCTCGGAATTTACGAACAAGATTCTTCAAAATGACGCGTACGCCTTTGAATGGCCGTCCGAATCCTTCCAGATAGCAGGCGCGAAACATGATGCAGAACTGCCCGAAGTCCATGTCGTCTTCGCGGGCGTTTCCGTACCACATCAGTGGGCAGAGCAGCATTTCGATCAGCAGCGGATCGCTGAGATGTTCACCCATGACGTCGCGAGCCGACCGCATAAAACGCTCGTCACCGCCGTCCATGTCCGAATAGTCCAACAGTGACTGACACAGCGAACGGTAGCCATCGATCTGTGTGGGAAAGCGTTCGGCGACCTCGTTCTCAAGAAGCTCGGCGTCGTTGCTGAAGTCCAGCGAGACACCGGGAAAGCGAATCGACGAACCAACCTGTTCGGCAAGCTTGAAATCTTCCCAGCTAAATCGCAACTGCCGAATCAGTTTTGCCAGCGGCCCTTTCTTCGATCCCTTGCGGGCGAAGTTCGTCATCGCGTGAAGGCCAACGTCGTAGTCACGTCCGCCCATGCGATAGAACGAGTTCAAACCGCCAATGGTGTAGTGGCGTTCGAGAATGCAAACCCGTTGGTCGTAATGGGCCAGCCGGATGCCTGCGGCTAGCCCACTCATGCCAGCCCCGATGATGATCGTATCGTAGTGCTGATTGCCGGCGGATTCGATCACAGCGGATTGCAGGGTGGTAGAGATAACGGTGGACGCTACGACTTGACGATGTCGCGCATCTTGGGTTCAAGGTACTCAACGGTCGAGCTCATGCTCGCCAAAGCACCGTAGTCCTCTTCGGGGATTTGAACACGGTGACGCTTACGCAATTCCATCACGATGTCCAGAAAGTCCATGCTGTCGAGTTCGAGTTGCTCGCGGAAGGCAACGTCGTCTTTCAAATCATCCAGATCTTCGTCCGGCGAAATGTCTTCGAGAATGTCAATGATTTCTTCGCGGATTTCGGCTGGCGTCATGTCTGCTAGAAAAGGAGGTGGAACGCGGAAATTGACTTGTCAAAGTGGGAGTGTACCGATTTCGGCACGAATTTCGAAGTGCCTGCGGGGACAGAATTTCTGTCAATCTTGCCGATGTTTCGTCGATGTCTCGGGAATGTCTCGGCCGCGTCGCGAAGGCGTCCTTTGGGCGAAACGGTGGGAGGCTCATCGCTTGTCGCCCTTCAACTCGATCGACGCCCCAGAACGATCAATGACCCGGAACACCAGCAGAAAATCAGGGGGGAAACGCGGCTCGGCGAGTGCTTCGTCAACCTCTAACATTAGGATTAGGCGATTGGCAATAGCCACGGTTTCGGTGCAATAACGGGCTAACGCTCGTCGGCTGATGCGGTGAATCCGACATTTCGTCGCCACGGATCACCAGCCGCATTACTTCGAATGCTATCGGGCCAGAAGGTCTAAACGCGTCCGATGATGACGACCGAGTTGATTCCCAACATTCCAAAGGAGTTGTTCAGGATGTAGTCGACTTTGCGGCCCTCTTGAGCTTCGTTGAGCACCAAGCCGGGCAGCGCACAGTTTTCGTCGAGTTCATCGACGTTGATCGTCGGGTGGACCACTCCATCGTCGAATGCAGGAAGATTACCGGCTAATTCAAGTGCCCCTGCGGCACCCATCGCGTGGCCAATGTAGCTCTTGGTGTTGTTGATCCGAACGTTCTCGCATTCGCCAAAGACACTGCGTAAGGCCTTGCATTCCTGCATATCACCGCTACTAGTTCCCGTCGCGTGGGTGCTAACGATGTCGATTTGGTCGGGTTGCAGGCCTGCTCGCTTGAGCGCCATCTGCACGCATTCGGCTTGTCGGTCTGGATTGGGCAACACGAAATCGGTCGCATCGGTATTCATCGCGTAACCGACCAGCTCACCATAGATTTCTGCCCCCCGGCGTTTGGCGTCACTGAGGCGTTCAAGCGTATAAAGGCAGCCACCTTCGGCGACCACGATACCGCTGCGGGCGACATCAAACGGTCGCGACGCCTTGGTCGGGTCATCGTGGTTCGCGAGCGCATTTTGACTGTTGAAGCTGGCGAAGATCCCGAAGGTATGGATGCTCTCACTGGTCCCCCCGGCGATCGCCACGTCGCATTCATTCAATCGTAGCATCTGGGCGCCCTGGATCAGCCCGGCGTTTCCGGCGGCGCATGCCGCCCCGATGGTGTAGTGAGGCCCCGTCACACCAAGGTTGAGCGCGATTTCCCCGGCCGGGTTATTGGCGACCGTTCGTGGGTTGTGGTGGTGGGACCAGCAGCTCGTGTCGTAGTCGAAACCTTTGATCACGTAGATTTCGTTTTCCGTTTCAACGTTTCCATGTTCGGTCACGCCCACGTAGATTCCGACGCGAGACTTGTCGACTTTTTCCCAGTCAATTCCCGAATGAACGAGGGCCTCGTTGGCCGCATAGACCCCCACACTGCCGGCACGGGTGCCACGACGGACGTCTTTTTTGGTCTGGTAGCGACGTGTATCAAAATCACAGATCCCGGCCAAGGTTTTGCCGAAGTAACGGATTTCATAGGGCTGGACGCCGCTACGTTTCTCCAACAAAGCCTCTCGATAAGTCTGCCAATCGTTGCCGTTGGGTGACGTCAGTCCGATCCCGGTGATGACGATCCGCTGGTCGTCGGGAAGCTGCGAGGCGAGGTTTGGTGCGATCACGTTGGTTGATTGCAAATCGGTAAAGGGGTGAGGTCCCGCGAAAACCGCTGAAACAGACGCCCCGGTTGCAAAATCTGCATCGGAGCGGAAGCGGACGGAGGCAACTCAGAGCCTAACAATTTCAAAGTTCTTGATCAATGATCCACGTTTTCGATTGAAGGTCCACGGTCCTGTCTCGCCCCCTGAGTGTTAGCGTGATGTGGCGTGTTTTTTTCGGAGTTGATCATTACCATCGATAGTGGACGATCCCGAATCGGTTACGCTAGAAAGCAGCCTTTCGGGCGAAAAAAGTAACGGCCGGTTTGTCGCTCACTTCGCCCCGCGAAGGGCGATGAACAGACTCTCCCTTTAGATCCTTACGACGAAGCGACGTTGTCTCTTTCCCCCCCAGCTAGCACACCGGTCGAAATCGCTCGCTCGCAGGCGCGGTGGGCGTTGGATCGTTTGCGGCGGCAGTTGCTTGAGGCACGACAGGAGGACGGTCACTGGACGGGGACGTTATCACCGAGTGCCCTGTCGACCGCGACGGCAGTTAGCGCGATGTGCGCGGTACTTGCGGATCGCGAAACTCACCCCAAAGCATCCGTCGACCGATCAAGCGTGTCGCTTCGGCAATTGATTCGTCGTGGGATGGACTATCTGCGCCGCCAACAAAACACCGATGGCGGTTTCGGCGATACCGATCGCAGCCATTCGAACATTGCGACAAGCTACCTCGTGCTTGCCGCGTCCACGCTCGCTGACAAGCGGGGATTCGATGCACTCGACCCTGGACAACTCGAACGCTTGAATGGGTACCTCGATCGGAGCGGGCGACTGAATGGCTTGCGCGCACGCTATGGCAAAGACAAGACGTTCGTCGTCCCCATCATGAACAACATGGCGATCGCGGGACTGATCTCCTGGGACGATGTCGCGGCACTTCCTTTTGAAGCGGCGATCTTCCCGCAGTCAATGTACCGTTTTCTGCAGATGCCGGTCGTTAGTTACGCGATTCCGGCGCTCGTCGCGATCGGACAAGCGAGGCATTTCCTAGGCCGAAAAACGGTGTTCCCGCTGCGGTTGCTCCGATCGATGTCAATCGGTCGAACCCTGCGTGTCCTGCGACGAATGCAACCCGAAAGTGGCGGCTATCTCGAAGCGACCCCTCTAACCGCGTTTGTGGTGATGAGTCTTGCGGCGACAGGTCGTAGTGGTTTGCAAGTGGTCGACGAAGGGCTGAAGTTTTTGCAAGCCTCGATTCTGGACGACGGAAGCTGGCCGATCGATACCAACTTAGCAACTTGGGTCACATCACTTTCGGTTCACGCGCTTGCATCCGATCCCGAAGACAATGGCGATTGGTACAGCGACGAGCTGTTGGATTGGCATTTGGGTTGTCAGCACCAAGAGCGTCACCCGTTCACCGGGGCCGAGCCGGGGGGCTGGGGCTGGACTGATTTGACAGGCGCGGTGCCCGACAGTGATGACACGCCGGCTGCGATCCTTGCTTTGGGGTGTATGCGTCGCTTTGCCGATGCCGCTCGAATCGAAAAATTGGATCAGGCGGTCCGTCAGGGTGAATCATGGCTGCGACGTCTGCAAAATCGAAATGGTGGTTGGCCGACGTTTTGCCGAGGCTGGGGAAAGCTGCCTTTCGATCGTAGCAGCACCGATTTAACGGCCCACGCGATTCGTGCGATTCGCTCGATCGATCACCAAGCGGCGGCCGACAAGGATCGCGTCGCGATTCGATCCGGCATTCGTTTTCTCGAACGCGAGCAACAGGTCAGCGGAGCCTGGTTACCGCTGTGGTTTGGCAACCAGGACCGCGAAGACGAATCCAATCCAATCTATGGTACGGCCAAGGTTTTAGTCGCCGGTGCGGTCTGTTCGAGCCGCCGAGACAAGGGGGTCGACTTTCTAATCCGCCAGCAAAACGCCGATGGTGGTTGGGGGGGCGGCCAATCGCTCTCCGAAAAGATCGCCAAGCTTGCCAAATCGGATCCAGAAATGCGAGAAATCGATCCAAAGTTTTCGCACGAAATCACCAGCAGCGTCGAAGAAACAGCGCTCGCGGTGGAAGCGTTGGCTGCGGTGTTGTTGCAACTAAGATCTGTCGAAAACGACGGCGAACAACCGTTTCAACGGTCCAATTCCGGGGCTCAGGTGTTAGAAAAGGGCGTATCGTCCAGTAATCGAGTCGTTGAAGTGACTGGCGGTGAGCTTCCTGGCAAGCGAAACAACCTTGTCGGCGGGCAAGTGGTTGCCGCTGGGAACGAGCCGGTGATCGAGGCTATACTACGTGGAGTCGAATTCTTGGTGCAAAGTGTTCGCGACCGACGGCACGAGGTTGCTTGGCCGATTGGATTTTATTTCGCGAAGCTTTGGTACCACGAGCGGCTGTACCCATTGATTTTTGCGACGACCGCATTGGGGAAATTCCTGCGGGCAACGGAAACAGAAATCAATCATCACTGGCCAAAGTGAACGAACGCCCGACTTGATCGGCAGGCCAATGGCCAGTCCTACCTCAATGATCCCACACCTCCGCCCATCTACCTTTGACCAGGGGATTCGGTTTGTCGACAGGATTTAGCTCCACCGAAACCAACGCCGGCCAGGATAGCGCGCCGACCGCTGGCAATCAGACAACTGGCAACAAAAGCCGTCGTCGCAAGACCAGTCATTTGAAGGACGTTCCCGAGTCGCTCGCCTTGCGGGAAAGCCTGCGCGATCGCTGCGAACAAGTTGCCGATCGCATCGATCGATCCGTCCCGATGACCAAGGACGAACTCGAACAGGTTGCCCGGCGTACCCTCGAAGAAGCCGACCTGCCCGAAGCCTACTTGGGCTGGATGATGGTGATGATCAGCTCGGCATTCTGGCGCCATGAGCTGAAGTCGATCCCCCCGGAACGACGACTGTTTCTGTTGCCGCATTGTCTAAAACATGCCGAGGGTTGCCCCGCCGACTATGACGAATTCGGCATGAACTGCAAAGAGTGTGGTGCGTGTAGCATCGCAGACTTTCGTGGCATCGCCGAGGAAATGGGCTACCGTGTTTTGGTTGCCGAAGGCTCGCCGGTGGTCCTAAAAATCATCGTCGGTGGCTACGTCGATGCCGTCGTCGGAGTCGCCTGTTTAAATGTGCTTGAAAAGGCGATTGATAAAGTCTTGTTGGCGGGCATTCCCTGCATGGCGGTGCCGCTGCTGAGCAGCGATTGCCGGAACACGCGGGTCGACGAACCATGGGTCGACCAAATGATTCGCACGCCGTATGAACCGGCGCAACAGCAGACTCGCAGTTACGTTCACTTGATGCGTGCCGCGGGGGACTTGTTTGAATCGGAGCGTCTGGAATCAGTCGTCCCACGCACCCGTGGGACCGCGCCGTTCGGCGATGGCCAATTGAATGCCGCCAAGGTAGCCGCAATGGACGCGATCGAAGCGACCGAACACATCGCGTATGACTTCCTGACCCGTGGCGGAAAGCACTCACGACCGTTCATCACAATGGCGGCTTATGACGCGATGACCGGCGGTGATTGCACCAGCACGGCCGGAGCAGAAGCGGTCAAAAACATTCCACCGGCGGTGTTACGATCGGCACTCAGTATCGAAACCTTTCACAAAGCAAGCCTCGTTCACGATGACATCGAAGACGACGACGGCTTCCGCTACGGACAACCGGCGCTGCACAAAGAATTCGGTATCCCGACGGCGATCAACGTTGGCGACTACCTGGTTGGCATGGGCTACCGATTGATCAGTGATCGATCGGCGATGAAGGGGGCCGACGCCTCGGCGCAACTCGACGTACTCGATTGTTTGGCCGCGGCCCACACGCGTCTCGGTGAAGGCCAAGGCGCCGAGCTGATTTGGCGCGACGCCGCGGATCGAAAACTCTCGCCTCTCGACGCACTGAAGATCTACGCCTTGAAGACGTCGCCGGCCTTCGAAGCGGCACTCTTCAGCGGAGTGCGTCTGGGAATGCAAAAGGATGGAGAAAGCGTCAGCGAGGAATCGGTCGAAGAATATCGTCAGGCAATTCGGACGTTCAGTCGAAACCTGGGCGTCGCCTTTCAGATCCTAAACGACCTCGGTGATTTCGCAGGCGATGACGACAATAAGCTCGCCGCCGGTGGAGATACATTCGGCGGTCGGCCCACGCTGCTTTGGGCGCTCGCATTACAAACGCTCGATGACGACGCGAAAGCACGTTTAATGCACTTGGCCGATCCCGACTGTGGTGTCAGCAACCAAGCGAGGCTTTCCGAAGTCCGACGTTTGTACGAACAAGCCGGCGTCTTCGAGACCGCTTTCCGCTTGGTCGACAAGCACCAGGAGCGTGCCGAAGCGGTCGCCGATTCGCTGCAACCAGACGCTTTCAGGCGTTTGCTGTATTTCTTGGTCGACACCGTTTTGGAACGTCCCGAAATCAAAACACCTTCGGTCGTGTCGCTCGGCATTGTCGCCCCGACCGCGTAGGGCCATAAGAAAATTAGTTCAGCGTCGATCGCTAGGATTCGTATTCGTCTGATGATGCGATCGAACGTTATCCGCTAAATCGTTACTTCTCCCAGACCAGCTCCGACCATGACTACCGATTTGTCACAAGAAGACGCCGACGTCAAAATCGAAACGCTTCTCGCGGAGTTCTACGATGCAGAGACGGGGTTTGAAGATCTCGGGCGGTGCAAGGCGGCGAGTGATCTACCGTCGCCCTACAACGAACTGCTCAATCACAACGAACACATGACCGTGACGGTTGAGTCACATCATGGTGAAAGTGTCGACGTCGTGGTTCATCGCTATCACCGGACTACGAACGTTGATGGTGATTGGTACAGCCGTGAAATTACGTTGAAGACATCGAAGTCAGGCAAGGTCGTCCAGTACGGTATCGTTCGATTAAATATTCAAACGCTCGATCCCGAAGTTTGGCGACAGATCGAATCACGCACGATCCCCCTGGGCCGGGTCTTGATTGAGCACAATGTTCTCCGGGAAGTCCAGCTTTGTGGACTTTGGGAAATCACCGCAGGTCCCGCATTGGCGTCACTGCTCGATGCAAGCGAAGGCCAGACTCTCTACGGACGAACCGCACTGATCTACTGTGATGGTGAACCCGCGATTGAGCTTTTAGAAGTTGTCGCCCCTTAGCAGCCTGTTGATTTTCTATTGTCGACTTTCACTCCGTGAACGTAGCGTTCGTTCCGGCGAATACTGCGAAGCGGTTCCAGGGGAATTGCATCCGAAGTTTTCGTCGTACCGATGCCTTCGTCTGACTCGCTGCCATTTGGGAGTATCATGATGGGTACAAAGTTGGGGCTGTTTGTCTTATTGGTTCTTTTCGTCGGCGTGTCAGTATTTGCCCAGCCGCCGACGGAAGATCAAACTCGCTTAGCCGAAGAGGCTTTCGAAGCCCTCCGCGAGCTGAAGTTCGATGAAGCGGCCAGTGCCGCCGAAAAATTAGCCGCGTCCCAACCGAAGTCCATGCAGCAAACAAGCTATGCGGCCGACGTGCTACTGCGAAGCGGAAGAATCGAACCGGCGATTGAGCTGTTCGACGAAACGATCAAGATGCGGCCCTTCATCAAGCCTCATCTTTGGCAACGGGGGATCGCCTTGTACTTTGACAAAAAATTTGACGAAGGTGCCGAGCAGTTTGAAATCCATCGAGAGGTGAATCCGAACGACGTCGAAAACGCAGCTTGGCATTTTCTTTGTGTGGCGAAATCCAAGTCGCCGCAAGAAGCAAAAAAGCTATTGCTTCCCGCACCCGGTGACCCGCGAATCCCAATGAAAGAAATCTTGCAGTTGCTTGATGACGGGGATATGGACCCGGTGATTGAACGAATGGAGTCCGTCGATGTTAAAACTTCGGGTGGGCGTTCGGCTCGGTTCTATGGTCATCTCTACCTGGGGCTCTATGCCGATGCCGTTGGCGATCTACCCAAAGCTCGCCAACACTTAAAGCAGTCCGTTGAATTTGCCCCTAAGAATTACATGGGCGATGTCGCCCGGGTTTATTCAAACCATCTTGCTCCAACGCCAGGGCCGTCAGAACCAAACGCGTCCAAAGAAGATCCCGAAAACGAATAGCGCGATGGGCGGCGGATCTTAGAATTTTGGTCGCCCTATCCGCCGATGGGCATTCGCGTGGCTGTTGCAAGGAAAACGCGACGAACGCCATGCGGCAATCCAAAGACCAGGCATTGCCAGAGCAGCCTGGACTTTCTTGAAACGCTATTGAGCGGTCGCTTGTGGGGCATAACCGAGATCGGCGAGGTGCTTCGCAGTCCGCTCGACCGTCAAACGAATTTGTTCGTCGGTATGCTCGCTGGTAATAAAGAACCGCAGCCGCGCGGCGGATTCATCGACCGCAGGATACAGGATTGGCTGGACGTTGATTCCGTCACCTTTCAAACGATTGCTCAAGCGTAACGCAACGAGCGAGTTGCCCGTGATGACTGGAACGACCGGTGTCTTTTCACTGACGCCGGTGTCCAATCCTGCGTCTTGGCAAAGTTTCAAAAATAGTTCGCTGTTATGACGTAAACGCTCGACGCGTTCGGGTTCCTTTTCCAAAGTCTTCAGCGCCTCCAAGGCCGCCGCTACTTGGGCCGGAGGCATTCCAACGCTGAAGACAAACCCGGGCGCGGTGTATCGCAGGTATTCCACCAGTGCGTGACTGCCCGCGATGTAGCCGCCGCAAGAAGCGGCCGACTTGGAGAGTGTGCCCATCCAAATGTCGACGTCCCGAGCGTCACAGTTCCAGAACTCAGCCATCCCATGGCCGGTTTGGCCCATCGTGCCAAAACTGTGCGCCTCGTCGACCATCAGCATCGCGTTGTGGCGTTTTTTGACGGTGATGAATTCAGGCAGGTTGCTGAAGTCACCATCCATGCTGTAAACGCCTTCGATGATGATCAGCACCCGGCGGTACTGCGACCGAACTTCTTGCAACGTTCGATCAAGTGCCTTGAAATCGTTGTGCGGGAACGGGCGCCGACGCGCACCCGACAAAAGCGCACCTTGAACAATGCTGTTGTGCGACAAAGAGTCGTGCAGAATCAAGTCATCTTCGCCAACCAAATGGCCGATCGTTGTTTCGTTCGTTGCGTGTCCACCGACCATCAAGATCGAGTTATCGACACCGACAAAATCCGCGATGGTTTGTTCGAGCTGACGGTGGATTGGTTTTTCACCGGAAACCAGCCGGCTTGCCGAAACGCTAGTCCCGTATTTTTTCACCGCATCGGCGGCCGCGGCGGAGACTGCCGGGTGCCCGCTTAAGCCGAGATAGTTGTACGTCGCAAAACTGATGAGCTTGGTCCCGTCGACTACGGTGGTGTCCGATGCGATCCCGTCGTGGACGGTGAAGTACGGGTTGGGAACACCCGTCATCTTCATCTGTTCCATCGTGGCTTTCAGACGACGGTACTCGGCAAAATCTTCGACGCGGCTTTCCGGTTCGACGGCGATCGTTGGCGAAGCGACGGGAGCGGTAGCCGGAGCGGAATTTTGCTGGTGGTTGCCGGAGACATTCCCCGCCAGCATCGCTTCGGCGCGGGCGTCCGCACCGGCAGGCAGGTAGCGACTGATCGCGATCGCGGTTTCTCCGATTGTTTCGATTTCGTCCAGCACCTGCTCGGGGAATCGACCGCCGAACGTTCGTTCCAAGTTGCGTGCGATTTCAAGTCGTTCGAGACTATCCAGTCCGAGATCTAGTACGATGTTGGTCCCTAGCGTCAATTGCTTGGCACGTTCGCCAGCGACCGATCGAACGTGATACTGGATCGCTTGGACGATCAATGGGTTCACGTCGGCTTCGCTGACCGAGGAGGCTGAAGCCGACGCGGCTTGCATCATCGGACGGGCATCTGCCGATGCGAACGAACCGCCAGAGGATTCTTCCCAGCGTACCCATTTGGCAATGAGCTTAAGCTCGTTATCACGAACGGCATGCAAGCACGCGTGACGCTGGATCTTTCCGCTACTGGTTTTCGGAACGCTGCTGTTACGAACCAAGAACACCGCGTCTGGCGGAAGCTCGTGTTCATCGGTCACGGCACGACGGATCGCTTGAATTTGCGAGTCCCAGTCGATATCTCGCAGCCGCGCGACTTCGGCGACAATTGCTAACTGTTCGCGGCCGTCCTGATCCATTGCAAAGGCGGCGACGGCACCGGCTTGAACGACGTCGCTCGCCCGTTCGACGGTTTCTTCGATATCTTGCGGGTAACGATTGACGCCGCGAACGACAATCATGTCCTTCAAACGGCCGGACACGTAAAGTTGGCCGTTATAAAGAAAGCCCAGGTCACCGGTTCGCAGGTAAGGTCCCTCGCCTGCCGAAGTCATTGCGTGGAACGTTCGTTCGGTGGCTTCTTTTCGGCCGTAGTAGCCGGCGCCGACCGAGGGGCTGCTGACCCAGATTTCGCCGATCTCATCGGGGGCCAAGACGTCACGCGTTTCCGGATCGACGATCAGCACGGTTTCCGATGGCAAGACTTCACCGCAGCCGACCAGTTTGCGTGCCGCCGCGTCGCCATCTTTCAGTGGAACGACGCGTTTGTGATCCAATTCACTTCGATCGAACGACTCAAGAATCGGCCGCGGGTTCGTCGGTCCACCGGTGACGATCAGCGTCGTTTCCGCCATCCCGTAACACGGCAAACTTGCCGCGGGGTCAAACCCGTACGGTTCGAACTTGCGGCGGAAGGCGTCCAGCGTCGCCGCCCGAATCGGCTCGGCACCGTTGAACGCGATTTGTAACGAACTGAGGTCCAAGCCTTCCATTTCGCTTTCAGAAATTTTGTCCACGCAGAGCTGGTAGGCAAAGTTCGGTCCGCCGGTGATCGTGCCGCCGTACTTTGAGATCGCCCGCAGCCACCGGGAAGGACGTTGCAAGAACGTCATCGGGCTGAGCAACACGTTGTTACAGCCGATGAACAAAGGAACCAAGATTCCGCCGACCAACCCCATGTCGTGATACGTCGGCAACCAAGAGATCCCGATTGACTTGGCCCGAGGTTCGAAAGCGTGCCAAATCAGTTCGGCGTTTGCCAGCAAATTCCGTTGCGTCAACATGACGCCCTTGGGCGAACCAGTCGAGCCAGAGGTGTATTGCAGCACCGCAAGGGTATCGCCGTCGATCGTCGGCCGGCGATACGCATCCAGGTTGCGGCACGCCGGATCGTCGGTGCCGAGAATTTGGACGCCCATCAAGTCGTCCGGGCGATCATTCCCCCCGATTTGCTCGGCTTGTAGATTTGTCGTCAGGGCCCATTTGGCCCCGGCGTCAACGACGATTGAACGAATCCGCGAAGCCTTGCGATTCCGACGCGGCGGGAACGCCGGCACGGCGACGGCGCCGGCTGCGTGGCACGCAAAAAAGCCGACAATAAAGTCTAAGCCGGGCGGATACAGCAGCAACACTCGATCGCCGGGGCGAATTCGACAGCGGCTTTGCAAGTGCCCGGCGAGCGCGCGGACCTCACGCCACAGTTGCGCATGCGTGATTTTCACCTCGAATTCTTCGACGTCCGTAAAAATGAACGCGACTGAATCGGGTCTCAGACCGGCCCAATGCTCGAGAATCGAGACATAGTGGTCGGTGGGGGGAATCTCGTTACCGAAGTACTGCTGGAAATCCACGAAGCTAACCAACGCGATGGAATAAAACGCCGATCGGGCAACTCACATCCTGCGTTATCTGTGATCCCTGTCCGTTCGGGGACCGACGTTTAGAACGGTCGACCTTCGAACGGAATCGGACAGTCCGGTGGCCGAGAACATCGCCCGCTTCGTCAGCCGGGCACATCGGCGTGTTTCGGGTCCGGAAATATGGACTAGGTCGATTGTGACGAAGTCCTACAGGATAGCCGCAAACGGGGTCACTTTACGACGCCCCCTCATCATAAAACTCGATCAAGCCGTGGGGGCAGAAGGCCCCCGTGAGAAGAAACGCCCAAGACAAGCGTCCAGCCGGCGTTCTGGTTCATTTGTACGAACCGCGAAGACTCTCCGGCGTTCCTCCCCCAATGAGGTCGTGCAGTTTTAGGTTATCACCCTCCTGGCAGAAGGGTCGAGTGCAGCGAGGGGAGGTCGAACGGTGAATCGCCGAACAAACTTTCGTCTCTCGGTCGCATCGAATCACGAATCACCCCTCCCCGCGTCGTCGCAAGCTCCTCCGCGACCTTCCTGGAGGGAGGATGAAGCCGTAAGCGCCTGCTAAGTCAGTGGTTAAAAACTGCACGACCTTCAATGAGTGGGCGATGGTCCCAGCGTTAAACCTATCGGCTGCGATTCACTATTGTGCTTGAAACGTGGGCAGCGATGGTACTGCCTGATTGGGATCGGGGTGTGTTGGAATCGCAAGTCGCGTCGGAGCTGGATAGCTTGATGACGAGGAAAGCTCTGGCCGCGTGAACAGGAAAGTCGCGCCGCCGACATCAATCCCGTCGGCTTTCATCTTGTCCAAGGTAATCTTGGCATCCACCCACTTTTCGACCGCCGCCTCACGCCGTTCAATTTCCTCACGCAGCTTCTTTGCCCGGGTTTCAATCTCACTGACTTTCAAATCCTGATAGGCGGTGTCGAGATCAAACCGCAGTTGATACAGAAATCGCAAGTCGTCGAGGATCACCGATTGCTCGTCGGTGCGTTTGTCATCGAGGAGTTCTTTTTTAACGTCCGTGAGCTGTTGCTCGATCTTTTGAATGATCTGGATTCGAACAGTCTCGACGGAGTGCTTTACTGCGAAGCGAGCTGTTTGCGGGGCGAGTGTTGTCACAATCGCTGGGGCTCCTGACTCGTCTCGTCCTCGCATCTGAACAAACCGTCGAAGACTCGTCCCATTGACCTCCAGTTGAATCTCGCCATTGAGAATCTGCTGCAACGTTTCGATGGGCCAACTCGGCAGCGATTTTCCGTCTTCGTCTTTAGGAAGCTTTTCGCGATTCAACAACGTCTCGAAGTCCATCTTCTTTGATTCATCTTCCGCGTCTTCTTCTGCGGAACTTGGTTCCGGCGGAAGGCTTGGTGGCGCGGCCGGCTTTGCCGGCTCTTCGTCTGCCGGTTCGAATTGTTGTCCGCTGACCGAAGAGACTCCGCACGGCAAGCAGAGTATCCCGACAGCGAGCAACCGACGAAATTGAGCGTTCATGATCATGACCTTTGAAGACAAGGAAACGTTGTAGTGGAACCGATCGTGGATGGATTGATAGTCGCCTTTCGCTCCGCCGAAAGTAGCGAAACGCGACGCTACTTTCGACGGAGCGAAAGGCGACGATTGGGCAACATCAGGCGAACACTCTTTACGTGGGAGAGTGAAAAGACTTAAGCCGAATCATTCGTGTTCAACGGATCAGTAGCTCACCGACGGTGGTGCAGCCGGTGCGGTCGATCGCATGAAGCGTTCGGTGTCACGCAACAACGCCTCAACGGCTTCGATTTCTTGCAGCGTCGGGTCCGTTGGTGGCGTGTGACTCAAGCCTCCTGCGAATGCGTGGGGCGGCAATGCCATGCCACGGAGTTCGCTGTCTGTGTTGTCAGTACGCTCCAACTTGGCTGGCGATCGGTCATTCGGCTTCGCGGACGGAGCCCATTTGATTGGCGGAGGTGCCCATTCGGTTGGTGAAGGTGCACTTGCAGTTAAGAGTTCCTGCGACGGAGCCGGTTTACTGATCGTCGGCTCTGAATAAGTCATCGCTTTCGGGACTTGGGGAAACGATTGGTCGTATTCATTTCGCGTTTCAAACGTCGTGTTCGAACTTGCCGCGTATTGGGACACCGGCTCCTGTAAAAGTTCAAACGGGACCGTAGCGTTCGCCGTCTGTTTGATTTTCGGAGCGTCCGGTAAACGCCCCAGCCCTAGCAGCAGACAAGCGGCCACCGTCACGAGCGACGTGATCGGGGCGACGAACCACGGGCGACCGTACCAGGCCGTCTGACGCAATGCCGTTTGACTGTCGCCGGTCAACGGTGGCTTGGTGTCGGCGGGATAGGATTCGGGATTTTGCATTTCGCTGAGCACCCGTTCGAGTTCAGTTTGAACGTCCGCGGCCGAAGCCGGGCGGTCGGAAACATTTTTGGAGAGCAAGCGATCGACCAGATCGCTGACTCGGCGCGGGATCTGGGCGTTGTATTTCCAGAGCGGGCGATGGGGCTGGCTGACGATTCGGTGCAGCACGGCTAGCGAACGCTCGGCACGCCAAGGTGGCCGTCCCGTGAACATGAAGTACATCACCGCACCCAGGCTGAACAAATCGCTTCGCGGTCCGATGTCACCGCCGCGTGCCTGTTCGGGTGACATGTAGTGCGGCGTGCCGGCGATAAAACCGGTCCGCGTCAGGCTGGCATCGTCAACGGCGCGGGCGAGCCCGAAATCGCTGATCCACGTCCGGCTGCAGGTGTGGTTGATCAAAATATTCGCCGGCTTTACATCGCGATGAATGATGCCTTGACGATGAGCCGCTGCCAGGCCCGTCGCCGCTTGTGACGCAATCCGCAATGCATCAAACACCGAGAGCGGACCATAAAGATCAACATGCCGCTGAAGCGAAATTCCATCGACGTAACGCATCACCAAATACGGCAGCGTGGCCGTCGTGTCGACCTCGTGAATCGCGACCACATTTTCATGAACGACGGCGGCGGCCGCACGGCCTTCGCGAATGAAGCGTTGCTTTGCCGTCCCGCTTCGCGCCAAGTGCGGCGCGAGCACTTTGATCGCCACCATTCGATTCAGTTCCGAATCATGCGCTTTCACGACGACGCCCATCCCGCCGGCACCGATTTCACGTTCGATGGTGTAGCGCCCGAGCTGCCCCAACATTTCGGGATGCCCGGCCGGTTCGATCGCACCGATAGACCGAAGCTGTGACATGGGATCGTCATCGTCGAACAGTCTTGCATCACATGACGACGAGTCGGACGCATCACATTGCGGGTCGGAGAGAACGCTTTCGTCTAAAAATCTTGATGCGTCGTTCCACCAATCCCGGCTCGCGGTTTGTTCCTGCAGACGTCGGCGACACGTTTCGCACTGGGAAAGGTGTGCCGCAAGCGATGCCTCATGTTTTTCAACGAGCTGGTCTTCGGCAGCCGCATCGACCCAATCGATCGGACACTTCATCGCAGTTCTCCTTCAATCGCTTCAAAGCCATCGCCGCTGACTTCTTGGACCAAACGTTTCAATCGACTCATCACGCGACTGCGAGCCAAATAGACCGATCCAATTTCGACGCCCAAATCCTCCGCCACGTCGCCGGCCGATTGACAGTCGACGGCGGTTCGCGAAAACGCTTCCCAAGTCGTCGGCTGGACCGACTGACGCACTCGCCGTGCAGCCCAGCGGAAAGCGCGACGGCGAAACGCGGTCGTGAATTCCTGCTCGAGCGACGTGGGGGCGGCGACTTGGTCGAGCTGCTTGAATGCTTCGCTGCCGCCGGCCGGCTGTGGTTGCCCGCGAAGCGAACGAAGCTTATTCAGCGAGTGGTTTCGTGCGACACCGAAGAGCCAACTGCGAAACCGTCCCCGCTGCTGATCGGGCTTGAATCGTTCGATCGACTGGGCGACCGCCAGCAGGACTTCCTGGACCAAGTCGGTCGCATCGGTCGGCTGCAGTCCGTGTCGCCGACCGATGCCGTAGATCAATGGCTCGTAAAGCTGCACAAACTCCAGCCACGCCGTCGTGTTGGCATGGTCGGGCAGTCGGGCAATCAAGCTTTCGCGGGTTTCCGGTTCCATCATTCTGATTCCTCTTCATGCGTTGACTAACGCGAGCGATCAGAATCTATCACGAGAGGGATAAAATTTTTGCCGTGAAACTGATCTTGACGCAAAATCCCAAGATCGTGAAACTCCTCCAGCTCGAATGCGAAACACCATTTGACCTGCACCCAGTGGCGCCCGCGTCGCTGATAATTGCAATCAAATGTGTTACGCTGCAAAGGAGTGCGTGTGATCGAAATTTGCTCGACTGTCCTCTGGGAGAGGACGTTGCCGGCCGCTCGGGGAATCTCAGCGAAAGGCACGGGTTGACCGATCCGGATGGTTTCGCAGGCCCCTGCGCGATGACCTTCCCGTGCGTTTGCTTTCCGTCAGCTCAGCCGACGGTTAACGACGCTCGTGGGACCATCAAGCGGGTTTATTTCAGCGAGTCGCTGCGTCCGCAATGTTGGACCTAGATCTCAAAGAACGTGTGCGTGCAGCCGTCGACATTGTCGACGTGATTGGCGCTTCGCTGACATTGTCGCCGAAAGGGCGGATGTTGGCTGCGCATTGCCCGTGGCACGATGACCGCTCGCCCTCGCTGACGGTCAATAAAGAACGCCAGACCTGGAAGTGCTGGGTTTGTGATATCGGTGGCGATGTTTTCAGCTACGTGATGAAACGCGAAGGCGTCGACTTCGTCACCGCACTTCGAATGCTCGCCGACGAAGCCGGGATCGAATATCAAGTCGGCCCCAAAGTCGAACCCGGATCCAAGGACGACAAGGCGACGTTGCTGTCGGCCGTCAAACTGGTCTGCGAAGCGTACTTCGATCTGCTCGATTCCCCTAAGTCTGACGATGCCCGGATCGCTCGCGATTACTTGGCCGAACGGGGAATCGACGACCAGCAGCGCCGAACGTTTCAAATCGGTTTCTCGCCCGACTCCTGGGATTTTGCCACCGGGCTGCTCGAGAAAAACAAGTTTCGTCCCGAGATCGGACCCGCCGCCGGTGTCGCTTTGCAGCGGCGTGGCGGTGGAAGCTACGACCTGTTCCGTGGCCGATTGATGTTCCCGATCCATGACGCTCAGGGAAAGCCGATTTCGATGGGCGGTCGAGTCATCCCGCCGATCGCGGCGAGGCATGGGGACAAGGCGGGCGGCAAATACATCAATGGCCCCGAGACGAAGCTGTTCCGCAAGTCGCAACAGCTTTATGCCCTCGACAAATCTCGCGACGCGATCCGCAAAGCCGGCCAAGCTTTGGTCATGGAAGGTTACACCGATGTGATCGCGGCGCATCAAGCTGGCATCGAACCGGCAGTTGCCGTGCTCGGCACCGCGTTGGGTGAAGGTCACGTCAAACTACTCAAACGGTGGACCGACCGAGTCGTTTTGGTCCTTGATGGTGACGCGGCCGGACGGCGACGGGCCGACGAAGTATTGGAGTTGTTCGTCAAAGCCGATGCCGACTTGCGAGTGCTCACGCTGCCCGAAGGCATGGACCCGGCCGACTACCTCGCCAAGTACGGTGCCGCGGCGATGGAGTCGCTGATCGGTGAAGCTCCCGACGCACTTGAGCACAAGCTGGCTTCGCTGACCGATGGGATCGATGTCACCAACGACACGCATCAGGTGATGTCGGCGATCGGCACGATGACTTCAATCCTTGCTAGGGCTCCAAAACTCGATCCGCTCAAGCAAGACCAGATCATGCTGCGGCTGTCGCGAACCTTTGGCATCGGTAAAGAACGTCTCGAAGACAGTTTGGAGCAAAAGCGGCAAGAAGAAAAACAACGCAGCCAAAACGCCGAGCGCTTCCGCCGGCAAAAAGAACAAGCCGATCGCAAGCAAGCGGCACAGAATCGCGCCAAGCAGAACAGTGCCAAGCCACAGCCTTCGCGTCAGCGACCTCCCAACCAGCATCCAAACCCGCCGCGTTCAGCCGGACCGGTCGACCCAAATCAGTTGTTGAACGAAGCGGCCGAGTTTGATGTCGACGCGTTCGATCCCGGGGGCTTTGACTCTGCTCCACCAATCGATGCTTACATCGCAGACGCGCCCGACACCGACAGCTATTTTCACGGCGATGGTTATGGCAGCGAGGACGACGAACCTTCCTTCGGCGCGCCTGTCTCTCATGCGGCCGAACCGCAAGGTTCTTCGTCACCTAGACAAGCCGACGTTCCATTGAGTTCGATCGATCGTGAATTGTTTGAAACGATGATTGAGTCACCCGACTTGGCCGGCCGCGCCGTCGAAACAGTTGATCCAGAATGGCTTGATACCTATGCCGCGAAGATGTTGTTGGCGGCATATCAAGAGTTGGATTTAGAGGGGCGCGACCTGAGTGTCGAGACCCTTTTGCTATTACTCGAAAACGACTTTTTAAAAAATGAAGTCGTCACGATGCAGTTTCGACTAGCACGCCGTGAAGGGCGCAGTACGCTATCGCCCGAACAACGATTCCAAAGTGTTCTCAAGCAGTACCATGATCGCGAGGAGAAAGCTGACAAGCTAAGGAAGATTGCTCAGCTAGAATCGTCGAGCTTGGATGAAGAACAAGAATTGGAAGTATTGAAACAACTTTTCGACAGCATGAAAACGAGTCAGCAACTCGATCGCTAGGAGGAGCGAAATCCCTTTCCGCACAATCTGTTCCCAGATTTAAATCACTGCCGCAGCGTCCCGAAGCAGCAAAGCGGCAGCAGGACCCAGCACCCGCAAACGCCCATGAGGGGCAACTCAAACACGAGGTTTTGAATCATGCTTTTGATGGATCAAGAATTGGCTGAATTGGTCGAACGTTTCCACGAGCAAGGTTGCTTGACGTACGACGAAGTGAACGCCTACCTGCCCGACGAAGATGGCAGCCCCAAGAAGCTTAACCGCCTGATCGAAGCGATCGAACGCTTCGGTATCAAACTGGTCGACGGCGATACGGTTGCCGCACGTCCCGCCCGCAAGCCTGAGCCTAACCTTCGTGACCAACGCCGCCCGGTCGAGCGTGACGTTGATGACAACGACGCAGTTGAAGAAGACATCACCGCCGGTCTGACCAGCGCCGACCTGCCAAAGGCATCCGACGATCCCATTCGGATGTACCTTAGCCAGATGGCAGAGATTCCGTTGTTGTCCCGTGACGAAGAAATCTCGCTGGCAAAGAAGATCGAAGTCACCCGTCGGCAATTCCGTCGCTGCTTGCTGGAATCCGATTATGCATTGCGGCACACGGTCGAAACACTTCACCGCGTTCACAGTGGTGAGTTGCCGTTCGATCGCACCATCAAGGTGTCGCTTACCGAGCACCTGACCAAGGATCAGATTTCGGCGCGGATGCCGCATAACCTGCGAACGCTTGATCAATTGATCGCACAAAATCGTGAAGACTTCGAAGCGATGGTTCGCAAAAGCACACCGCCACGTCTGAAAGCCGAAGTCCGCCGCCGATTCATCGCACGCCGCAAAAAGGCACTCGAATTGGTCGAGGAGCTTAGCCTGCGAAGCCGCCGCGTGACCCCAATGTTGGCTCGCTTGGAAGAATTCTCGCAGCGAATGAACTATATTCGCCGGCGATTGGCCGAACTTGGCACCGATGCGGTCAGCCGGGACGAAGCCGCCGATTTGCGACAAGAACTTCGCGAGTTGATGATGCTGACTCAGGAGACGCCCGAAAGCTTGCACAAGCGGGTCAGTAGAGCACGTGAATACTTCGAACGGTTTGAAGCAACCAAACGACAGCTCAGCAGCGGAAACCTCCGCTTGGTCGTTTCAATTGCCAAGAAGTATCGTAACCGTGGCCTTTCGTTTTTGGATCTGATTCAAGAAGGCAACACGGGGCTGATGCGGGCGGTCGACAAGTATGAATACCGACGCGGGTTTAAGTTCAGTACCTATGCGACTTGGTGGATTCGCCAAGCAATCACCCGTGCGATCGCCGATCAGGCTCGCACGATTCGGATTCCCGTGCACATGATTGACGTGCTCAGCAAACTACGCCAAGCACAGAAGAAGTTGGTTCAACAATTGCGACGCGAACCGACCTACGAAGAAATTTCGATCGCGACCGAAGTTCCACTCGAAGAAGTCCAGCGAGTGATGGACATCGGCCGCCACCCCGCGAGCCTGGACCGCCCGGTCGGCGAGGGCGAAGACAGTAGCTTCGGCGAGTTCATCGAAGACAACGATAGCCTGAACCCAGTTCACATGGCAGCATCGGGAATGTTGAAAAGCAAGATCGAAGAACTGCTAAAGACCTTGACCTACCGCGAGCGTGAAATCATCCGTTTGCGCTACGGTTTGGTCGATGGCTACAGCTACACGCTCGAAGAATGTGGGCGGATCTTCAAGGTCACCCGTGAACGCGTGCGACAGATCGAAGCCAAAGCGGTCGCCAAGCTGCAAAGCCCAAGCCGCGCCGATCGACTCGCGTCGTTCATCAAAGTCGCCGCGTAGCAAAAGCCGTCGGCTTGTTAATCTTGATCAGCCGCAATCGCGATAGCGTGCGGTTTTCTTGCTTGACGGCTCGTTAATTTTGATTAGCCGCAATCGCGATAGCGTGCGGTTCTCCCGCGCACACCGGGACGAATGCCCGTCGGATGATCAATCCGTCGCTGCGTGCGATTCAATCAACAAGCCGTTGACGAGTTGCGCGACGCATCGAAAAGCAAACATCGACGAAATGTTAAACGTTTGCCGAATCGGTTTCGAGTGATTCGATCGCGGCGTCAATGCTGACGTTGATAGGTTTGCGGTTCTTGAAGTATCGAACTTCTTCGTAACCGGCGTCCTTCAATAGCCCCATGGCGGTGATGTATCCGTCACCGACACGTTCGGGAACGTGGGCATCGGCCCCGAGTGTCACCGGGATGCCACGCAGGTTCATTTCCCGTAGCATGTCGGGAAACGGGTTCATCTCAGAAATCCGTTTCAGCACACCACTCGTATTGAGTTCCATCGCAACACCGGTTGCCGCGATTCGATCAAGCGCCGGCCGGATGAACTCGAGGGCCACCGAGGTGTCCCAGGCTTCTTTGGTAAAGTTCTTGATTAAATCGGGGTGGGAGACGGAATCGAACATGCCGGTCTCGGCTGTCTTGGCCAGCAAGTTGAAGTAGGTTCGCTGAACTTCTGTCAGGTCATCTTCCCAATACTTTTTCCGCCACTCGGCGATCTGGGGGTGAACCGAACCGAGTACAAAATGAAAGTCGGCGCTGCCGAGTTGTTTCTCAAGAAACGCTTCGTAGCCTTCGAAATAGTCGGCTTCTAATCCCAAGCAAACGTCAACACGTCCCCGGAACTCATCGGTCGCTTTGGCAACTAGGTCAACGTACTCATCGAATTCATCCAGGCCCATCCGCACGTTCGATGAAAAACCATCCGGCATCGGGTTGTGGCAAGTGACGTGTAAACCGGAAAGGCCCCGAGATTCGGCGACGGCAGCGTACTCCACCGGGTCTCCGGTCGCGTGTTTGCAAAGCGGCGTGTGCGAATGCGATTCAAACAACATGGATTCTGCGTTCTCGAATGAAACTAGAAAATTGTGGACGTGCTGGATCAGCAGCTTTTATGGTCGGTTGGAATGGGAGACGGCCTAGAGCGAATTATCCGATCCGTCGACCGGATCGCTGCACCATTTCTTAAGCGCCGCGACGACATCGTCACGACCTTTTTGGCTGGTCCAAAGTGACTCATCGGCATCCAATCGGACTTCGTAGTCACCTTCGCATTGGCAGTCCTCGTCGCCGCAGTAATGCGGCAAGTCCGAGACCCACACGATGCGGTACAACGGTACGTGTTTGTCGTCGATTAGGATCAGGGGGGAATCCACTTGTTAAGCTCCGATTGCTGTAAATTGAACTCGATGCCAACTCCATGCCGCTTGTCAAATCAGCACGCTCGTGTGGCTTTTCGCTGTCGCAATGTTCCCACAAATCATCGAATCGGCAATCCGTAGCCCCCCACGATGAAGTAAAATGCCACGTCTCCCTCACACCTTCATTGTAAGACTCATGCCGAAGCATGCCGCTTTTATTGGCGTAAAACCCGTGGTTTCCCTCACCGCTTTTTTAGGTCGAATGGTTTCCCCGAAAGAAGACAGTAGCGTGCCTTCGCCTTCCCAAGGCATTCGATTTATCCCGCTTGCGATCTTCATCCTGTTTGTCGTCGCCGCGATACCTTCGAGAGCAGAGACCCTTCCGGAGTCGATTGAGGTTCGCGGAGATTTGAGCGGTAGCCAAACACGATTCCAATCTGGATCCGGTACGGTCGCGTTCATGGGTGGTTCGATTACCGAAATGAACGGCTATCGGCCGATGGTGGTGGAATCGCTGCGGCGGCGATTCCCCGAGACTGAATTTGAATTTATCAACGCGGGGATCTCGTCAACTTGTTCGCACACCGGTGCGTTTCGGTTGGAGCGAGATGTGCTATCGAAGCAGCCGGACTTGCTGTTGGTCGAATTCGCGGTCAACGACGATCAGGATGCGGCGCACTCGTATCAAGATGCACTTCGCGGTATGGAAGGGATCATACGGGCGGCAAGGTTGAGGCGACCGCAAATGGATATCCTGATGGTACATTTCGTCAACGAATCGATGCTCGAGACGACTCGCCAGCGAAAAACTCCCGTCAGCATCGCAGCGCACTCCGCCGTAGCCGACCACTACGGCGTCTCGACGTGCAACGTGGCGGTCGAACTGGCCAAACAAATCGAATCCGGGGACATGACCTGGGAAGTTTATGGTGGTGTTCATCCAAAGCAACCTGGCAACCGAGTGGCCGCCGATCTCGTGGATCGAGTCTTTGATGAATTGAAGTTTGACTCCGATCCGCCCGATCGATCAAAACACGTGCTTGCCGACCGATCCGGCGCGGGGCGACGGGAAGTTCCTGCGGCGCTGGACCCTCATAGCTTCTTTGCCGGACGGTTCCTTGCCCACGATTCGGTTGAATTGGCCGCAGGCTGGGATTGGACGCGTCCGGATTGGTCCGCAATACCCGGTAGTTTTCGTTCTCGCTATGCCGATCGCGACCTGCTGGTATCCGGTCAACCTGGCGCGGTCTGCGAGTTCCAGTTCGAAGGCCAAGCGTTTGGAGTATTTGTGTTAGCTGGCCCGGATGCCGGCATCGTGGAATATTCCGTTGACGGTGGCCCGTGGAAAACACGCGATCTGTATCACCGTTATAGCCGCGGGCTGCATTATCCGAGAACGATCGTTTTGGAGTCCGGTCTGCCAAATGAAACGCACCAAGTCCGGCTCCGTGTATCAAAGCAGAAGAACGATGCGAGTACCGGGCACGCGATTCGTATTTTGGAAGTGACCGCGTCTTAACCGATCGTGTGGGCCTCACACGTTTGCAGATCGGTCAGCAATTTAGCGTGCTGCGGTGGCATACAGCACTCGATCGGCGCCGGCAGACCGGGCCACGTCATAGGCTTTGACCGCTTGCTCCATTTGGACGGCGCCTTCCGGGTCAATGATGACTGGAGGTTGGACGCCAAGCTCAATGATTTGCGTCAAGCGTTCTCGTAGCTCTTCGAATGAACCGACTGGGTCACCGGCCAATTCGATTTTCACCAATCCGTCACGGTGGAGCAGGCGGATGATGATTTCATCGAAGGGTTCGACCGGAGGCGGCGCGTCGGTATTTGCCGCACTGCCGCCCTCGGGTTTTTCCGCGATCGCACCCGGCAAATCGAACTCGGGTGTTTCGAAGCTGCTGGTCCAAACGAAGAAGATCAACAGCAAGAATACGACGTCGATCATCGGCGTCATCTTGACTTCCAATTCACCGGTCGCACGAGAGGCGGGCAATCGCATCGCCGAAGCTACCTCGGGTCTTTCACGGCTAGTTTGATGTCCAAGACTCCGGCAATGGCGGCGGCGTGCAGCACGGGTTCGACGACCTGATACGGCACGACGGCATCGGTACGAACACGCAACGACGCAGCACTGCCGTCACGATTGCGAATCTCGAGAAGCAGAGGCCGCAGGGCTTCGATCGCGATGGGCGTTCCACCGATCAGGATCTGTTGATCTTGATTGATGGTCACGGTCATCGAAACCGGTTCGAGATCGAGAGGTGCGTGACTTTCGGCCACCGGTAATTCAACTGGCAGCCGAGATTCTTGTCGCGCTAAATGGCTTGAAACCAGAAAGAAGATAATCAGCAGGAACACGACGTCGATCATCGGCGTCATGTTCGCCCCGGTAAACGGTCGATGCTGCTGATTGGGAACTTTCAAGGATCAGCCGCCGGCCGCTTTGACAACTGCTTCGGCGGTGATGCCGAAGTGCTCATAAACCAACGCGTAGGGGCCACTGGCACCGTAGCCGTCCATGCCGATGAACTTGCCTTCGAATCCCAGCCAGCGATCCCAGCTCATTCGTAGGCCCGCTTCTACGGCGACACGCTTCGTGACCTCGGGTGGCAAAACTTGGTTTTGATACTCGCTGCTTTGTGCGGCGAACAGGTCCAAGCAAGGCATGCTGACGATGCGGACTTTCTTGCCGGCTTCGGTCAGTTTCTCAGCCGCAGTGACGCAAAGGTTCAGCTCGCTGCCGCTGCCCATCAAGATCACATCGGGAGTGCCTTCGCAGTCCGATAGGATGTAGCCGCCTTTGGCACAGCCTTCGGCCGATGCGTACTTGGTTCGGCACAAGGTCGGCATGTTTTGACGGGAAAGAACCATCGCGGCGGGGTGGTCACTGATGAGCATTGCCGTCCGGTAGCATTCGGCGACTTCGTTAGCGTCGCCGGGACGGAATACGTTCAGTCCGGGGATGGCGCGGCAAGCCGTCAGGTGTTCGATCGGTTGGTGCGTCGGTCCGTCTTCGCCGACGCCGATCGAGTCGTGCGTCAGGATGTACAGCGTGGGCTGGTGCATGATCGAAGACAATCGCATGCCACCACGCATGTAGTCGGTGAAGACAAAGAACGTCGCCGCGTAGCCGCGTAGGCCTGACAAGCAGAGCCCATTGACGGCACCGGCCATCGCGTGTTCGCGGATTCCGAAGTGCAGGTTGCGACCGCCGTAGCTGCCCGGCAAGAATTCGCCGGCGCCTTCGAACTTCAGATCGCTCTTGTTACTCGGGGCCAAGTCGGCAGAACCACCGATCATGAAAGGAACGTTCTTCGCGATTGCGTTGAGAACCTTGCCGCTGCTGTTTCGTGTCGCATCGCCCTTTTCGGAGGCTTCGAAGACGGGAATGTCTGCGTCCCAGCCGGCGGGAAGTTTGCCGGAGAAGACGGCTTCCAGTTCGGCCGCTTGCTTCGGGTTGGCGGCTTTGTAAGACGACCAGACCGAGTCCCATTGCGAGTAATCGCTCTCACCGCGTTTGCCCAAGTTGTTATCAAAGTGCTCGACAACTCCCTCGGGGATATGGAACTTCTCTTCCGGTGGGAAGCCGTATGCCTTCTTGGTCAATTCGACTTCGTCCCAACCCAGTGGAGCACCGTGCGCTCCATGTGTATTGGCCTTGTTAGGCGAGCCCCAAGCGATCACCGTTTTACAGATGATGATGGTTGGCTTGTCCTTGCAGGCCTTGAACTGTTCAATCGCGTCGGCAAGGTTCGAGAGGGTGTTGACGTCAGAAACGTGAATGACGTTCCAGCCCAAGCCTTCGAAGCGTTTGCCAACGTCTTCGGAGAACGAGATATCCGTGTCGCCTTCGATGGTGATTTTGTTGTCGTCGTAGATCCAGCAAAGGTTGTCTAGCTTGAGGTGCCCGCCCAGCGACGCCGCTTCGCACGCGACGCCTTCCATCAGGTCGCCATCGCTGCACAACGCGTACACGTTGTAATCAAACAATTTGTGGTCGTCGGTATTGTAGGTTTCAGCCAGCCACTTTTGAGCCATCGCCATCCCGACGCTGTTGCTGACGCCAGCACCCAGAGGGCCGGTGGTCGTTTCGATACCTGCGGCTTCGGCGTACTCGGGGTGACCCGCGCAAACGCTTCCGATTTGACGGAAGTTCTTGATGTCGTCCAGCTTAATTGACAATTCGTCCAGGACGTTGCCATCCTTGTCGGTGGCTTTCACACCTGCCAAATGCAAGACGCTGTACAACAGCATCGAAGCGTGTCCGCATGACAAAACAAAGCGATCGCGATTAGGCCAGTTTGGATGGCTCGGATCGTATTGCATCGTGTGGTTGAACAGTTGATACGCGATCGGCGCCAGCGCCATGGGCGTGCCAGGGTGACCGCTGTTAGCAGTCTGAACCGCGTCCATACTGAGCGTACGGATGGTGTCGACGGCAAGGGTATCGATATCGGTCGATGCAACACTCATTGGCGTATATTTATTGATGCTAAGAGGGGGACGAAATTGACTCGCTAATTTCCCAAAAGGGTAGCGTTCTTGCCCCATTTTCGGAAGGGACGTAACCCTGAACCTACGCGAATGCAACCCGAATATCGGCCCAATGCGGTCGGAAACGCCGTCAACAATCGGGCTCAATGCGTCCCAGTGACCGTGCGGAATCGATTCGAGCAGAATTTGCGAAAACCCGCCAGAACGCCCAGTTTTCCATCACATGGGCTCGCGATCACTTCGACCGCTGAGTTTGGGCCAATTGCCGGTAGACGACGATTTCCTGAAGCAACACGATTGCGTAACAAACCAAATGTCCGACGATCAGCCAGCCAAACTCGGTTCGGAACTCTTCGATCAATGCGGTCGACGCGATCGCAATTACCGCGCCGACGATCATTGGATGCGAGATCACTCCGAACGGGGCCTTTGCGATTCGTGCCGGAGGTTCGAGCCCCAGTTCGGACGAATAAAGGGTTCGCGTCATGCCTAGCACTTTCGCCGCCCAGCCGGCGAGCGAGAATCCGCCGACGATTCCGCAAGCGGCAAGGATTTCTTGCGTTTGTAGTAAACCCCCGCCATGTGATCTCCCGCCGAACGCGGTCCAGCCGCATAGCAGCAGCAGTTGCGACATGGAGAGCGATTTAAAGAACATTGCGTCGCGACGAAACCGCGCGAACGCGATGTTTCGTCTTTCGTGCAACGTGCCAATATAGATCGCATAGTGCACAAAGCTGGTTGCGGCGGCAAAACATGCCACGCCTGCCGAGTGCGAAATCAAGCCAACGACAACCGAAAGCAATCCGATTAGGACGACGTAAAACAGATTGGTCCATCCGATGTGTTGGACCGTCAACTCAAAGATTTTTGTCCATGCGAGGACCCAGCGGGCTTTGATCGCCGCGGTCCAACTGTTGGGATCAATGGTCTGAAGGAACAACGCCCGCGCTTTGATGTCGTAGGTTGTCGTCAACCATTCGAGCATGCCGCCGTATTTGCGACATGTTTTTGGATAGGCGACGAAGTGCAACTTCAGGTTGATCCGTGGTTCGCGTTGTTCCGTATTGTGCTCGCGGGTGATGTAGTGCAGTTCTCGATTAAAGTCAAACATCGCCGCATCCCCGTATTCCAAGCGATAGCTGACCGGTTGCCGTGCTGAAAGTCCTGCCATCGGATAGTGCGTCGTCACTTCTAAGTTTTCGTTAAGTGCCAGCATGCAACGATAGAGCGATGCCCCGGGGTAGACGGACCATGGTCCGTCGACGTGCCCCATGTAGAACACGGTATCGGAGGAGACTTTCTTGGGGGGGCCGGTCACATAGACTTCGTTCATTCCGAGTGCCGGTTTAACTTCGTAGCCGGTACCATGAAAGCGTTCGATGGTGCGCATCAACTGTGGGTTCTCGCTTAATCGCGAGAACGCTTCACCGGCTTCGCCGTCGAGGTCGTGCTGCCACCAGTGCGTGCTCGATTCCAAAGTCGGCGTTCGCTTCCGAACCCAATCGAGCAGAAGATCGAAGTCGCGTCGGTACTGATCCGGACAAAGCTTTGTTGTGAGGACCGCCTGGCGCGCGACCACGATTCGCAGCGGGCAACTCTTTCGACGTGTCGCCGAGATGATCAACAGGGGAAGCAACAAAATCGTATGATCGACGAATTCTTTAATCCAACCGTTCGACGATCGGTAACTGCTTTGGAAGGTCGCTTCACCGGTAACCCAATGTGCCGCTTCTTGACCGAGAAAGCCGACGGCCAGCAAGACCAAGCCTAGGACCGGTTGGTCGGGAACAAGCCAACCGACGGTCGCCATCGCCGCGATCAAGATTGCACTGACTAAAGACAAACTTAGGGGGGCCAGAGCCGCGATCCAAACCGTATGGGCGATCGCGATCGAAATCATCGCGACTGGATGAATCCAGCTAACCATCAGGTACACGCCGATGATCGCCATCGGCGTGGTGAGGCAATGTAACGCCACATTCAACGGGCGAGCATGATAGCGGATGAAACCTCGACAAACGCTTACGAACGAAGAATACTCAGCCGGTGAATGATGAGGGTTTCGAGGTGCGGTCGCGGAGCGTTCGACGCGTGTGCCGGGATTCGACGTCGCGATGGAATCGACGGTCGCTGTATCAGATGTCATAACAAACGGCTTCAGGAAGCCGCCTCGGCCTTTCGTCCAATGAAAGTGTAGTACGGCGCGCGAATCAAAGGCATGTAAGGAACCTTGCCGAATCGCTCGCTGAAACTGCCCACTTGAAAATAGTGTTCCAACATCGCCGGGTGATCCGAACTGAGATAAACTCCGTCCGCCGAAAACCAGTTGGTCCAAAACAGTCGCGCCAAGGACGAGTGTCTGCGATGTCCCACGTCAGGGTACTTCCGAGACACATAAAAGTCTGCGACCGCGATCGTACCACCGGGCTTGAGAATGCGATGTGCTAACTCGATCGCCGCAAACCAGTTTGGGATCATAGTGAGTGAATAAAAGAACGTCACGATATCAACGCTTTCGGCTGGAAGATTCAGCATCGTCGCATCGGCATGCAAGCAGGACGCGTTTTCGATTCGGCGCTCCTTCAGTTTTTCGCCGGCGACGTTTAGCATCGATTGCGATAAATCGACGAGCAAGACTTGCTTGAGGTCCGTCAATCGATCGGCCACTTGCAACACATTGCGACCGGTGCCGGCACCCATATCCACCCATGACATGCCCGGGCTGAATTGAAGGTGTTCGAGCACATCATCTCGGCCGTGTAGCAACCGCTCCCGAAAGGAGTCGTAATCGCCGGCCTGGCCTCCGTAGAAGCTCTCTAGGCGGTCTTCGTGCGTCCTGCCTTTGACCGGGTGCAGCATCAAATGCCAGAGCACACGCAGGTCCGAAAGTCGCCCCTTCGCCGATGCGGCGTGATTGATCGGTGCCGATTCGCTCACGCCGCTGCCCCAATTAGATCTGCGATGTAGAAGCTGCCGTAGGTATGGACGCGATCGGTTTGATGCAAGCGGTTGGCTAAGTCATCTTGGTAACGCAGCAAATCCCCGACGCGGGTCTCCCTTCCTTCGGCCGCGATGACCAAAGGGTCGACAAAGTCAACTTCAAGAGCCGCACTGCGCCAAAGAATACGAGCCTCGGGGGTGGCACTTTCGATAATGCGTTGCCATTCGGCGGACAGTGATTGCGGATGATGTTCGTACAACCAGTCCATATGGTCGAGCAAGACGAACCGTGAAATCAAACCATCATGTGAGCTTAAAAACGACTCGACCGTCTTGGTGTGTGTGGAGATGCGGTCGGCCAAGCCATTCGCCAAGGAGTTGAAACCGGCTTCGGTCAGATAGTCCGGACAGCAGTCTCGCGCGTAGCTGCCAGTCAGGTAAACTCGCCAAAAGTAGTTGTCGTGAAGCGGAATCCGGGTGAAGACGTGTTCGATCCGATCCTGGATAAACTTGCCGATCCCTCCCGGGTAACCACGGTCAAGTTGCAGGCGCTGGCTTCGCGGTACGCCAAGCATCGCCATCACACTGTCACGCCGTAGGGCCCAACGCATCGGGCGTGAGAAAAGCATCTTTTCGACGCCACGATCGCGATAGATTTTTGCTTGCTCCTCGACTGTTTCAGCCTTCAAGATTTCATGGACGGCTTCACGTAGGCCACGGGGGCGGTCGATGTAGCCGTTGATCATCCAGGCAAATAATCCCGAGGTACCGCGAAAGTAAAAACTTCTTCGCCGGCCGCTTCCATCGAAGAAGTTCTGACGTTTATCCCAGATCGACGCGACGTCGGCAGTCAAATGGGGGCGTACTTGATTGCGATATAAGGTCGCCCAGCCGGTGTGAAACCCTCGCCCGAATACTTGGAAAAAGTCGTCGAACTGCAGCGATTTGATCGCCGCCTTCTTAAGTTCCAACAGAGCGTTTTGCAGCGGGTTCATGTCGACCGCATGAACCGCTTGAGGATCTTGCAGTGCGTAATCGAGTGCGTTGCATCCAGCCGACGTGATCACGAGAACCGAATCTTCGCGGGTCAATTGCAAAGCTTCACGATCGAGACGCGGATCTTCCCAGCAAGTGTTGTAGACTAGATTGCGACCATGGATCGCAGAAAAGCAACGTTGTCCTATCCAATTTCGAATCATGCGACAGACATCTCCATTTGCTCCAAGTTCCGATTCTCGGGCGTTTGTGTGAGTTCCAGGGTTTGGTGCTTTCCGTAGCGACTGACCAACTGCAACGCACCATCATGATGCTCAACAATTCCGGTGCAGTTCTCGACCCAGTCGCCGGTATTAAAATAAAACGAGTCCGCCGAACGCTTCAGCATCGGCGTGTGGATGTGGCCGCAGATCACTCCGTCACATTCTTTTTGTGAGGCATGATTCATGATCTTGCGCTCATAACGGCTGATAAACTTGACGCCCCGTTTGACACGCCCTTTGATCGCCGCGCAGGCACCGTAGGGATTGCGGTGGTCGCCGAGGAAACGACGCTGCACCCATCGGTTGAAACTGAGGCAGGCGTCGTAAAACGCCGAACTGCCCTTGGAGATCCACTGTGCACGCGTTTCGAAAAGATCAAACAGGTCACCGTGGATGACAAGCATTCGGTAGCCATGGAGAGTTTCGAAGACAAACTCATCGGCAATGTTGACGTGGGGAAACCCTGCCGGGAGCAGCGACCGGAATGCTGGCCCTCTTAAAAACGAATCGTGATTCCCCGATGCGTAGTGGATTCGTGTGCCTTGATCGACCAGTTCAACAAGGTGCTTGATGATTCGGTCGCAATGTTCCGGCCAGTGCCACCCGGAGTTGATTTTCCAAGCGTCGATGAAGTCACCGATCAGATACAAATCATCCGGACGATAGCCCGTGATGAATTTGAAAAATTCTTCGGTCCGTGCATGTTTGCAGCCCAGGTGAACATCGCTGACGAGCAGCGTGCGAACGGACTTTGGCCCCGAATCCGGCTTCGCCGTGACCGGCGCCTTTGACACCGGGACCGTCGCTGGATTCGGTAACACGGCCGTGGTTGGCGCGGTGGTAGATGGGGAATCACCAATCGCCGCCGGCGTTTCTAAACGCATGGCACCTGCCCCTCTCCTTCATGGAGGTGTAAGTAGAGTGTCTTACGGATTGGTGCAGAGCATAGCGATCGATTGTTGATATCTTGTTAATACACCAAACAGGTTGCCGTAAGAAATGGTGTTGAAAACATCATCTTCACGAGCCCCATCGTCGCTTGACGGGACAGGTCTATTCATGCCGCTCGTGCTCCGTCTAGACCCAATGCTCGGTTTTGGCTCGTCAGCCGACGGGCGTTAGCCCCGGTTATTGCACCGAAACCGTGGCTAACGCCATGCGGCTAATCCTAAAACCAAAGGTTGGCGAGGCACGAGAGAACAACTCGCATTTGAAGTCGCTACGAATCGTATTTCACCAGCACAGAAGTAGGCTTCCCAGACGCCGGAAATGCATCAATGAGGTCTGTTGCCGCCAGCCGAACTGATGCGGCATGAGAAAGAAAGCGACGGTGAGCGTTTGCCGGTACGTTACTCTTGAAGTTTGTCGGCAAGCTTGGATTGGGCGACGTCGATCAGCGGTTTTAGGTCCGAATTGTCGCCGTATAGTTCGACAAGGCTGTACCAAATATTTCGTGCTTCGACCACGCGTCCTTCGGCCAGAAATTGATCGGCTTCATCCAATCGATTTTGCACGATCTTACGGGCATCGCTGTCCTTGCCGGCCTGGTCCTTCAGGATCGCGATCTTATAGCGAGCGGCGTTGACGGCGGTTTCGTATTCCGCATCTTCGCCCAGGACCGTTACCATGCTGCGGTACTTGTCGATCGCTTCGGCAAAGTCGCCATTGTTTTCATACGCTTGGGCTTGCTTATGTAGCAGTTCGCCTTGGTTTTTGATCGGGAGGTTATTTTTAATTTTCACTTTCAACTGATGCAGAAACTGAATCACGTTGATCCGATCGATCTGCTGTTGAGCCCATTCGGCGTTGGGGCTATCGGGAAAGCGAACGATTAATTGACGCAGTGGATGACTTTCCGCTTCGGCAAGCGCCGAGCGCGTGTCGATCGCGATTAAATTTTCCGCTTGTTTGCGTAGCGTGGCTTCACTGGCCGGCCATGCGACGTAGGCCAGCAGGATTAAGATCGCAACTAGGCCACCGATCAAAAACCAAGGCTGGTCATGCCAAACCGTAGCGTCGGGGATCTCGTCGTCGTCTTCCTCGATCGCTTTCAGGTCGACGACATCCCGACCGAGTAGCTTGCGTGCTTCATCCTTATCTTGCTGGTTGGTCACCTGCAGCGGACTGAATCCGCTGCTGACGTGTTCGGCCACCCCGGCTCGTGAGAGCGATCGTTTCCGAACCTCGGCCAACTGCAGCTTGACTGCCGTTGCCGATGGCGGTCGATTGACCGGATCTTTCTCGAGTAACTGCATGATCAGTTTGTCAAACCAGACGGGACACTGCAGAACGATGCTCGCCGGTGACTCGGGAATCTCGGACTGCACCGCGGCGCGAACTTGTTCGATCGAGTCGCCTTGGATAGGAAGGCGTCCGGTGATGGCGTGATATAACAGCGCACCGAACGCATACAGGTCGGACGCCGGGGTGCATTGATCGGCGGCGCCGGCGACACCCGGTGCGGCAAGTTCGGGGGCTTGTCGGGCGACTAGATCCAGGCTTGGCGGACGTGAGGTGCGAAAGGGGGAACCAAAGCGATCCAGACGCAGATCGACCAACACCGGTGCGAAGCCCGCGACGACGATTTTGTCGGGAACGATTGCCCCGTGCGAAACGTTTTGGCTGTGCAGGTACTCGAGCGCTTCGGCGATCGCTTGGCCGACCTCCAGGGCATTCTCCCAACTCAATCGACCGTTGCGTTCGATTTGCGTGGCCAGCGTTTCGCCCTCGATCAATTCGTAGGCGAGGTATGCGTCGGCATCTTCGAATCCGCCGCCATAGCAGCGTGCCAGCCCCGGATGGGAAAGCAGTTTTAGTCGTTCCCATTCGTCGGCAAACGCTTGCCGGGCTTCGGGGGTACCACCAAAGGGGGCACTGAATACCTTTACCGCAACGGCTTTTTTTTGCTGCACATGGATCGCACGCCATACCGAACTGGTCGAGGGATGGTCTCCCAGTTTGGACTCGATGGCTAACGGACCAAGTCGGCTACGCGGCATTGCGGATCTTTTAAAAGGTAAGTCTTAACAGGTATGGCAGAAACCGCGCGGTCGGTTCACGGTGTCGTTGGCACGGTGCGGTTAGCACTGGGCGATCTTACGTCGTGAAATTGCCGAACCGTGGCGAACACGAATGGGCTCGTCCCGAGTTTGGATTTTGACGAGGCTCTAGCATAGACGCAATTCAATGCATTGTGGATGTGTGGCGGCAAGACGGATCGTCTGGCGGCATCGAGTGGTTCTGCAGGGGGTGTTCGGACAGCGGATCTCGCGCGTGGCAGAGCTGATGGGAATCACAGAAGGCCCTGCCAACTGTGAGCTACGTTTTCGATGTCTATCAGTTCGAACGTTGCTCGACCGCAAGCCCACTCTCTGCCCGTCATGCATTGCTTACACTCGTTTCCGCGTTTGCCGCGCGTTTTTTCGATCGTCTTTATCGCCGCGGTCGTTTCCCAATCCGCCGTTGTCGCGCAGACGAACTGGATTTCGGCGAAAGCAGGAAAGACGGACTTTCAACTACATCCGGCAAAACCGGTTGATCCTAGTTTGGTGCTCGGCAACGAATCGTGTGTCAAATGTCATGCCCCCGAAATCACCGTTTGGAAGGCGACACCCCACGCAAAGACATTTGATCAACTGCACCGACAGCCCGAAGCCAAGCAAATCGCTGCGAAGTTGGGATTGCGATCGATTAAGCACTCCGGCCGCTGCGTCGCTTGTCACTACACGCAACAATCCGCCCCGCGTGAAAGTCCGCACGTGATCGCCGGGGTGTCGTGTGAGTCTTGTCACGGTGAAGCGAAGCACTGGGTTGACGTGCATCATGACTACGGCGGTCCCAATATCTCTCGCCTCGCCGAGTCGGCTGGGCACAAGGCCGATCGGATTGCCAAGAGTGTTGCCGCCGGTATGCGGAATCCAGTGAATGCCTATTTGGTTGCCCAAAGCTGTTTGCGCTGTCACACGACGGCTGATGAAGAACTGGTCAACGTCGGTGGGCACTCCGCCGGTTCGCTTGACTTTGAATTTGTCTCTTGGAGCCAGGGGACCATTCGGCACAATTTCGTCGCCAGTGAAGGCAGATCAAACGCGACGCGATCGAGCGAAAAACTTCGTGTGATGTTTGTCGCCGGGATGATCGCGGAACTGGAAGCGTCCCTTCGGGCGACCGCCGTCGCCACCGAAAAAGCAACCTTCGGTATCACATCCGCACAGCGAGCGAGCCGGGCGACCAAACGGATACAAAGCGTGGCGCAAAAAGTCGATGAGCCGATTCTGAGCGAGATTTTGGAGGTCGTCGCGAGCGTCAAGCTGAAACTGAACAACCAAGATCAACTCACCCAAGCCGCCGACCGCGTCGCAAAGCTAGGGTTTCGGTTCGCGGAGAAGAACGACGGAACAAACCTTAGCGCACTCGATCCTTTCGTTCCCAAGGGACGCAAGTAAGCACGCTACTTGCCCAACACCACCGCCGTCGCACTACCTTCGGTGGTGTGTGTGACCACTAGGACCACTCCGGCTTCGAGGTCGGTCGCCTTGGCGGAGAGTTTGACGTCGGCGTCGAGCGTCGCATGCAGGGCCGGCGGGATTTGCTTATTGGCCAAAATCAGTGTTCCCGTTGCGATCTCCATCATTCCCGATGCGGCACCGGTGTGGCCGACCGAAGCGATCACGGGAAGGACCGGGGCAGAGATGTCGCATTGCCGAAACGCTTCTGCTTCGCCGGCGTCGACTTGGCGATCACCCATGGCATGCGAAACCACCACGGCGACATCGGACGCCGACACATCGGCTTGGCCTAAAGCGGCTTCGATCGCGGATCGGATTGCGCTCGCTGCGTTTCGCGACTGGTTGGGATTCAATGAATTGTCTCGATCGAATCCTCTCATCGCCGCAGTGGGCGCGAATCGCGAAGCGACCCCAAGGATACGAGCGAGCACGTTTGCACCGCGGTCATGGGCATGACGATCAGTCTCGATGATCACTGAAGCGGCACCTTCCCCGCCGACAACGCCGGTCGCACGAGGGTCAAAGGGACGCGACGCGTCAGAGACGGCGTGTTCACCGCGATTGACGGTCGGCAGATCACCGGTGTATGCCATTCGCATGGAAGCGATACGGGTGCCCGTCGCGCCGACCATGCTGATATCCGCGATCCCACGATCCAAGTAGGAGCATCCTTCCAACAGCGCCGCCGGTCCTGAGATATCGCCCAAGACCAGCGAGTTGTTTGGCCCCTGTGAATTGATCGAGATCCCGACCTGGCAGGCCGGCATGTTGGGCAGATATTTCAGCATCCATAGCGGGACGACTTCTTTCCGAGCCGCTTCGCCAAACCGGCCAACTCTAACGTCACCATTTTCATCAACGCAGCGGCGGATCGATTCAAGCAATTCGGTCGGCGGGTTGAAATAGATTTCGCCGCCGTAAACGGTGCCCAATCGTTGCGGTGCCACCGTGCCTTCGTCGCTCGCCGGAAGATCATCATCCAGCCCCGCATGTGCGACTGCCAATTGAGCCGACGCGAAGGCAGTTTGGATCTCACGGCACATCACTTTCAACGCTTTCCGTGGACGCACGAACTGTTTCGCTTGGAAATCGACGATCGGGGCGCCGATCCAGACGCCATCTGCCGGATCGCCGTCCGACGGTTTGGCTTCGTCATCGGTGCGGTCCTTGAGCGAACGAATGCCGCTGGTTCGATTCATCAAGGCATCGAAGAACGCTTCGTGACCAATTCCGATCGGGCTGACAATGCCGACTCCAGTAATCACGGCGGGTGGACGTGGCATGGCAATCGGCGAAAAGCAGCGAAAAGACGGACGGTGAAAAACGGTGTGCTATCGGTGCAAACCGTTGACGATCAGCGGCAAGAGTATGAAGCCTGGCGGGGGATGTGACCAGAGGTTGGTTGGGCGATCAGAGCTTGCGATCATAAATCCGCTGAGTCTTCGCCCGCCGCGCCCCGCCGCGTTCGATGGTACCGCGCGAAAGTGAATTGCTCTCCAAGACCCACGAGAATTCGCCCGTCTGGATCCCAAAACGAATCGCATCGGGGAGGATTCGCGCCAGCGTTACCAGCCCGAGCCCCCATTTCTGGTATTCGGGCAATACGTTGGTACTGACCAGTCGTAATCGCGTGATTTTGCGTTTTCCGAGCATCAACTTTAGCCAGCCGAAGGGCAGTAAGTGCCCATTCATCTTTTTCAAGACTTGGTTGTAATCGAGCAATCCGAATCCCGCGCCGACCGGTTCACCGTCGATTTCGGCGATGCTGGTCAATTCAGGAACGATCAACAGTTTCAACTGACCAGCCTGGTGAACCAATTCGTCATCGCTCATTGGGACATATCCCCAGGTGCGTTGAAGCGACTGGTTGTAGATCTTTAAGAACGCCTTGACGTCGGCATCGAAGGTTTTGCGGCTAATCGGGCGACAATTGACTTTGAATCGCTTCGTCGCCTCGTCGATCACGAACTGCAGTTTCGGATCCAAATCATCCAGGTCATCGATGCTCGCGTCATAGCAGAAGAGGTCCTGAGTTTTTTCAAATCCAGCCGCGGTGACCAGCTTTTCGTAATACGGATGGTTGTAGCTGATCAAGAACGTCGGCGGCGAATCGAAACCGTCGACCAACAAGCCGCATTCGTAATTCAGGCTTGGGTTCACCGGACCGCGAACATCGGTCATGCCCTTCTCTGTTAACCAGCGACACGCTTCGTCGAGCAATGCCTTGGCAACCGCTTCGTCGTCAACGCACTCAAAGAATCCGAAGAAGCCACGTTTTTCATTGTGGTAGCGATTGTGGGCATGATTGACGATCGCGAGAACTCGTCCGCAAACCTTACCGTCTTTGGTCGCCAAAAACGCTTGGCATTCGGCGTTGTTGTAAAAAGGATGCTTGCCCGCGAAGGCGCACAGTTGTTTGCGTTCGCCCCATAGCGGCGTCACCCAGTGAGGGTCGTCTCGGTACAATTCCTTCTCAAGCCGCAGGAATGCTCTTTGGTCGCTTCGACTTTCCACTCGGTGGCATTGAATCATTTGGCTCATGGAAATAAGTCGTGAGTGGTGGGGAGTAAAAAAGACAAACCGCACTCTGATGCGAAGGATGAAGGCAAAAAAAAACGTCGCACGGAAATTAAATTCCATGCGACGTTCTTAGTGACCCCTACGGGACTCGAACCCGTGTTACCGCCGTGAAAGGGCGATGTCCTAGACCGCTAGACGAAGGGGCCGGGATGGTGTCAGTTTCGCTGAGAAGCAGTGGCTGACGCCAGTGAGCGGAGTTGTACCGAAGACCACTAAGGACCGTCAAGGGTTCAGAGAAAAACCTGACGAAATTCTAGAGACGCACCCTCCGCAGTGGTGCAACGTCACAGCCCGATCCCGTGATAATGAATTCCAATCGAGTTGAATTCACGTCGGCCGATGCTTAACGCCTGTCTTCTGGTGTTATGCATCGACCGGAGCGTCGCCGGACTCCAGCGATTTTTTGATCGCATCGTAGACTTCGCGGCGGTGCACTGGCACTTCGCGTGGAGCTTCCACCCCGAGGCGAACTTTGTCACCACGGATTTCGACAACAACGATCTTGATGTCGTTGTTGATGACGATACTTTCGTTCTTCTTTCGAGATAAAACCAACATGTTTCAGTCCTTTCGTTAACCGGCCTGAGATTTCTTTATTGGATGCCTACGGTGCGAGTCAGATCGTCCGACGGGAGGGTCACACGGTTCGGGTCGCTGTAGGCCGGTTCAATGTGGGGCTCGTTTGGGAGGTAGAGCCTCCACTCCTACCAACAAACTCTAAAACAAAATTTGTGGCGGTCAAGGAATTCCGACTTGACAAAACTGCTTTTCTAACCTTTTCGCCACCGAATTGTTGCCTTCAACCGTTAAAGTTTCTCAGTTGGGGGGCATTCTGTACAGTTTGGTGACCGTTCACCTCGGGGCTAGACGTTGCAATCAGAACCAAAAATCGCCCCGGTATTTGGCGTCGGACTTCCAACCGGATCGCGTCATCACAGTGTTTTCGATGACGGTTTTCGCCGCGGGGTCTCAACAGATCGAGCGAGCGTATCAAACTCACCCGGTCGACGAACGATACCTAATGCTAATTAGTTTCATTGAATACTACGGGTGCGAGTCTTCATTCTTCATCCGTTGGCCGTCTGTCCCGGTTATCGCAGGGAACCCGGTTTCCCAAGGAGCCGTGGCTAAGGCCATTCGGCAAATGCTGGGCGGGAACCGTGGCTAACGTCAATCGGCTAATGCTGGTCGGGAACCGTGGCGACTAAGGTTGTTCAAAGTTTTAACGTCACGCTATGCAATTGTCCGCGTTCGTCAAGTGCGGGAAATCTTCGGACCGGTTTGGTTTCTCGGGTAAGCCTGATTGTGAAGCAGGTAGCATAACCTCGATCCACATCGGCGCAAAAAAAACGCGGCGGGGCCTTTTGAGGTCCCGCCGCGTCTGGCGTTTCTATTCTTCCAACGATTCGCTAACGATTCGATTGATAACCTGTTTGGGCGAATTCTTCTTCCTCTTGGATGATGATCCGCGGCGTGACCATCAGCATCAAGCTGGTGGCGTCACGTCCAACCGCGACGTTGCGGAACAGTCGGCTGAGGTAAGGAATTTTGCTCAGGACCGGAACGCCACGTTCGGCGCGACCTTCACTCAATCGCTTGATCCCACCGAGTAGGATCGTACCGCCATCGGGGACACTGACGGTCGTGCTGACCGAGGTGAACGCGAAGGTCGGCAATTGAACCGTGGTACCGGTGATGATGTCTTCGGTCTCGTCGGTGTCGACCGCATCATCATCATCGACCACACCGTCACCGTTGGTGTCTTCTTGGTCGGTGCTGCTGCTGCGGGTCGTTCGAGAACCTTCGAAGGTGAAGGTGTCGACGTCACCGATTTGGCTGAAGAACGGTACCAAAGTCATACGGACGAATCGTTTGTCGTCACTGACAATCCCTTGAACGTTCAGCTGCGTACCTTCGTTAAGCACCACGATCACGGGTTGTTGAGCGACGGCGAAGTCACCGACGACCGGTGTGATACTGGTCACGAAGGGGCGTTGCGATTGGTCATTGATCGAAGCGATCTGACCGTCGAACAAGGTCACCTTCGGAGCCTGCATGACGTTCGTTCGTTCGTCACCTTGCGCGGCTTGCAAGAAGAAGAACGCTTCGATGTCTGACAGGATAGCGAATCCGAGCGTGGACAATGATCCTGGGTCGGGAGCACCGAAGGCCGGTGTCACCGATAAGGAGTTGTCCAGTCGAATGTCAAAGTCACTCGTCGGCACACCCAAGCCGGTCAAGCCAACGGTCACACTTGGGCCTTCGTCGTCGCTTGGTAGGTTGGTCACGTTGTCATCGAACTGGACGTCAAAGTCGACGCCGATTTGCTCGAAGAACGTGTCCGACAAAGTGATGAAGCGAACTTCGATCGTGATCTGCAAGTTCTGCAGCGATCGCAGCGATTCGATCAAGTCGACGATCTGGTCATGAACATCACTGGTCGTGCTAACGATCAGACTGAGGTTCTGTTGATAGGGAGCCATCGTGCTGTTACCGCCCAAGGCTTCCCATGTGTCGGGCTGAACCGTCGTTTGAATCAGTTGGATCAACGAATCAAAGTCGGCGAACGCACCACCACCGGCGGCACCGGGAGGATTCTGAGGGCCGAAGCCACCTTGCGATCCCATTGGGCTGTACTGACCGAGCACGCTGGGCGACATCTTCGATGGGCTCATCATGTTCGCTTGGCGGGTGGCCAAGTCGGTCATCGAGACCGGCATCATCTGGACGTCCAGACGTGGGTTGGTCATTTGGTAGGCGGCCCGCAGGGCACCGGCCAAACCGTCGTCATGACTGGAAACAAAGTTCGGAATCGGGGTCACCAAGTCGGCGACTTTGTAGACCCGCGTGACCACATTGGCACGCTTGGCGTCCGCACTGGTGATCTGCAGAACTTCGTTGTTGATCTCGTACGCCAAGTCCAGATCTTGCAGGATCAGATTTAGGGCACTTTTCAGTTCGATCGGGTCTTTCAGTTCCAGCGTCACCGAGGTGTCTTCTTGGACGTTGACGGCCGCCAAGGCGCGACGGTTCAGAACCATCGGGATGCCGGTGACGTCCGACAGGTCCGCGATCACTTCGCCCAACGGACGATTGCGATACTGGACGTTGACTCGCGTCGTCAGCTTTGCCTTGAGCTGTTGCTCTTGGACGGTGCCGAATAGAGAGCTCGAATCTTGGGTGCGTCGGATCGAAAGTTCATGCCAGGATTGTGGATCACGGTTGAACGACATCGGTTGATCGGGATCGTAACCGGCAAATTCTGATGCCGAACGCTCGACTTCCATTAAACCGCCTTGGAAGACTTCTTCCTTGCCGGCTTGGATGTCTCGCATCATTTGATCACGTGACGCGAACCGGCTCTTAAGGAACATGTTCGTCGCGATGGTTGATCCGGGCTTCAGTTCGCCGACTTGTTTGGCGACGACTTCGGCTTCGGCAAAACGCTGATCACGGACCAGTTCGTTGAACGTTTCCACCAAGCTGGAAATCTCTTCGTCGATGCGAATTTCACGAGCGGCTTCGTTCGCCATCTCGGTCCGGACCGCTTCGTTTTGAAGTTCAAGTTCGATTTCCGAACGATTGGTTTCGACGTATTGCTTTTGCTTTTCAAGTTCACGATCGACCATACGGACGAGCGCGGCCTTGTTGGCTTCGGGGACGTTCGAGCCGTCGACGCGCCGTCGCAAGCGATTCAAGCTGTCGAGTGCGTCAAGCGGAGCCGATTCTTTCATCTCGGCGGTCTTGGCGAGTTCGGCAGTGATCTCGCGATACAGTCGCTGCGTCAGTTCTTTGGTTTCCAAGTCGACGCGTTCGATCGCCGTCATCTGGGCTTTCTCGGCGGCGGTCGGCAAACGCTTCGGCTGCAATAATGTCAGCTTGTCTTTAAGCGCGTTGCGTGTCGCTAGGTCGAGTTGGCTTTCGTACTTCCAAGCTTCGACAAAGTACTTGCGAGCGGTTTCTTGATCACCGGCTTGCAAGGCGTTCAGGCCCGCTTGGTAGTCGGCTTGCGGGTCGGCCGCGTTTCCCTGAGGAAGGGGAGCACCGAGTGCTTGAACTTGCTGAACAGCACCGCCTCCGGCCGGAGCGCCGGCTTGGCCTTCGAACAGCATTTGTTTGATGAAACCGGCTTCGTCGCTATCGATCCCACCGGCACCACCGGCGAGGGCGATTTGAGGGTTCAGCGTTCCGGCTCGCTTGGCCGCCGATTCTGCATCCAAGACGAATTCCCACACCCGTGGCTCGCCTGGGGCGAAGGCAGATTCGGGAACGTTCAATTGTTGGGCTTGTCGGGCGAACGTCAGTGCACCTGCCGTGTCTCCACGGTCAAGTGCCAAACGGCCTTGTGCGATCAAACGCAACGCTTCGCCTTTCGCAGTGGCCGGGTTGCCGGCAACCGCAGCTTTGGGCATTGGCAGCGGCTGCACCGCACCGGCTGGCGGGGCGGGCATGCTTAGCAGCCCGGCATCGATACCGGCGATTTGTAGGTCGACGCGAAGCCGAGCGACGTCGGACTTCAGATTCGGATCGACGTTCGCGGCCGACAAGGCGGCGCGATAAAGTTGGACGGCCGATTCGAATTGCTTGGCATCGAGTGCCGCGCGGGCTTGGCTGACAATCGCCTTGCCGTTTTGAACACCGACGGCCGCCGGTGGATGGTTGGGCGCCGAGGCGATCGCCCCTTGCGCGTAAGAAGGAACGGCACTCGTTGCCGCGCCTGAATTTTCTTTGGATGGCAGGTTCAATCCCGGCATCGATAGCTGTGCAGAGACGGTGGACGTCCCTACAAGGCACGCCATCACGGCGGCACCCCAACTCTTGGGGCCAAAAAGTCTTTCGTGGCGTTTCAACGCGACACTCCTTCTTCGCGGTGAGACTTTGTGAATACAAACGTGCTCTCGCCTACGTGCACGAGATCACGACGTCAAACTAGCCCCACGGCACGTCGGTCCAACCGCATCGGACTGACATGGCGCGTGCGTTTCACAACGGCTGAATCCGGAACGACCGCAAAACCATTCCGCCTTCATGCCTGTGAAATGGCTCCGACGCTCGCCGCGATTTTGGGCGGAAGTGCCGGGAGCTAATAGACACGGAAGCGGGGATACGGTCTTTTCAAACCCGGCGTCAAGCTCGTTTGAGCCCGGTTTTTAGCTTTTTTTTGAATTGAAGCACCCGTCGGCAGAGGGCAGCAGGGACTTCAATGAATCTCAAAAGAAGTTGACAAAAGTTCTGTCAATCTGGGGTGTCCAGGTAAGGATCTTGCCCGATTTCACGCTGCATCTTCTTGCGTTCTTTCTCATGATGTAGCAACACCATTCGATCGCGGAAATGCTTCTTTTCGACTTTGCGTTGTGCCTTGCGAAATAACTTGGCATATGAGTCGACCGAGCCTTCCAGGTTTTCGCCGCGTGATTTCAATCGTTCGGCCTTATCCGGGCCAAGGCCGCCTTTGAGGATGTCGTCGTCGAGCGAAAGGTATTGACGATAGGACCCCGGATCGCCTTGACGACCACAACGACCGATCAGTTGGCGGTCAATCCGTGCCGCGTCGTGAAGCTCGGTACAAATGACATGCATCCCGCCCAGGGCGACGATGTCATCGGAAAGTTTGATATCCGTCCCACGTCCGGCCATGTTGGTTGCCACCGTGACTCGTCCTAGCCCACCGGCTTCGGAAACGATTTCGGCTTCGCGTTCGACGTTGTTCGCATTGAGCACTTCGTGTTCGATCCCGATTTCGTCTAACATCCGCGACAGGATTTCGCTCTTGTCGATCGAACGCGTTCCGATCAGGATCGGTCGCCCGGTGGCATGGATCTCCTTGACCTCGTCGACGATCGCGCGGAACTTCGTTAGCAGAGCACCGAAGACGCGGTCGGAGAGTTGTTTCCGTTGTGGCGGCCGGTTCGTTGGAACACGTAGCACCGGCGTCCGATAGATCCGGCGCAATTCCCCGGCGCTCGTCGCCGCCGTCCCGGTCATGCCGGCCAAGTGGTTGTAGCGTAGGAACAAGTCTTGGACGGTGATCCGGGCGGCTTGCCCTGTTGGCACGCTGATATCCAAGCCTTCTTTTGCCTCGATCGCTTGGTGAATCCCATCACGCCACTTCCGTCCCTCTGCCAATCGGCCCGTAAACTCGTCCACGATGACGATCTCGTCCTCACCTTTGTCGCCGGGACGAACCACGTATTGTCGATCGAGCAAGAATTCACGATGGACTTTGACCGCCCGTTCGGTGTACTCGTACAAGTCGACCAGGCCCATCGTCCGGACCAAGTCGCTTTTGGGGAGCGAGCGAACCTTCTGTCGACCACGAGCGGTGAGTTCGTATTGTTTGGTGTCGTCATCGATCGTGAAGTGATCATCGAGTTCGTACTCGGACGCATGCTTGGACGCCCAACGGTACGTTTCGACGATTTGGTCGCGGACCGTGTCTTCGATACTTCCGATGATCAGTGGTGTCCGGGCTTCGTCGATCAGAATGCTGTCCGCTTCGTCGACCAGACAAAAATGCATGCCTCGCATCACCGGTTTGTCGCCCGAATCGGTAAATCCGCCGCCACCGTCGCCCAGCATTTCAGTTTGAATCCGGTTTTGTGCTCGCAACAATAAACGGTCACGAAGGAAGTCAAAGCCGAATTCTTTGGCCGTCCCGTACGTGATCGCAGACGAATAAGACTTGCGGCGTGACCCTTGATCATCGGGGGTTTGAATGATTCCGACACTGACGCCTAGCATGTGAAAGATCGGCATCATCCACTCGGCGTCACGTTTCGCCAAATAGTCGTTGACGGTCGCCAAGTGGGCACCTTTGCCGACCAACGAGTGGATATAAAGGGGCAGCGTCGCCGTCAGTGTTTTGCCTTCCCCGGTCTGCATCTCGGCAATGCTGCCCTCGAACAGCGAGATCCCGCCGATCATTTGAACGTCGTAGTGACGCATCCCAAGTGCTCGCCGGCCTGCTTCGCGGACTAGGGCGTAGCCTTCCGGTAACAGCTTGGCCAACTTTTCGCCTGCCATCGCCCGGTAGCGTAAGGCGAGCGAACGCTTCTTCAACTCGCTATCGGAATCTTGTTGTAACGTCGACTCCCAGCCACCAATTTCTTCGAGCACCCGCATCCAGCGCAGCATCTTCGGGGTCTTAAAACCCGAAAAGAGCGAGACCGACTTGGCCCCCGTTTGGAAGCGTTCGGGGGCGATCGTGGCGGTCACGCCCGCAGGTGGTTCATCACCCGCGGCGAGCGCCGTCGGCTCAGTGCCCGCGGCGAGCGCCGTCGGCTCAAGTTGGGGTGTTGGCGGAGCGCTGTCTTGCGAGTCGTTGGCGCTAGCCGCGGGCGCAGGACCAGCCTCGGGCATCGGCACCGGTGGATCGGCCGGATGATCACCCGTTGCCGCTGAGGTCGATTCAGATGGATCAATTTCTGGCTTGCGCTCTTGCGAACCGGGCACGTCGGTTTTCGACGCTTCGTTCTCAGGTCGGCTTGCGTTGGACATCGGCGATCCGGTAGATGCAGTCGGCGCGGTCGCATCTGGCGAGGCGTCCGCGTGGGTTTGCGAGTTGTCTTGTTGGGTCATTCCACTTCTTTGAAGGGCCGATTTTGCAAAAACTTTTACGCCAATCACACCTGTCGGTCAGGGGCCGGTCCGTCATTGTACTGCCCGATAGGACCATTTCCTGTGAAGATGCGCAGCCGTGGAAGTCTGTGCTGTCAAGACAGGTTATCTAGGTTGACTGTGCCGCTCCTGAGGGAGGTTCTCGATATGACGGCCCATTGCGTCGATCGACTTATACCAGTCATTCCAGTATTCCCGGACTGCGCGAGACTTCAAAAATGAAAAGAAACATTCGAGGCATGACCCTGGCGGCAATGTTGCTGTCTGCCTCCGCAAGTGTTCATGCCGGCGACCAAGAGTATGCCGATGCGGAACAAGCTTCACAAGCGTTTGTTGGTGATCTAGGCGTTCAGCAAGTCGCACACAATTCAACACACGTCGGTAATCTATCGAGCTATTCACCGGTCACCGTCGGAGATATGCAGCTCGGGTCGACGGTCAGCCAAGCCGGTTGCACCTCGTGCGATTCGTTTAGCTGTGATGGCGGTTGCGATTCGTCTTGCGACAGTCGATTCGGCAGCGGCAAGCGATTCGGGCGATTGTTGAATCTGTGCGACAAGGATGGCTGGATCCGTGCCGAAGGCATGATCATGTTCATGGAAGCACGGACGGCCCCGGCGTTGGTCACCACCGCCGATCCGACTCAGTTTCCCGTGCTGCCCGATCCGAATAACGGTGCGGGTTCCGGCGCGACGACCCAAGTCGTATTCGGCGAAGAGCTTGACGGTGGCGTTTCCGGTGGGACGCGCTTTGACGTCGGTCGCTACTTGTCGGATAACTTCGGCATTGGTGGTCGCTTCATGTGGCTCAGCGAAAACGGTGACGACTTTTCGGCAAGCGGCAACGGAACCGGTGATTCGATCGGACGTCCGTTTTTCCAGATTCCTCTGGCAGCCCCCGGAACGGCTTCGGAAAGTGCTCTGATCGTCAATCAGTTCAGCACCAACCCCGGGATCAACAGCCAACGCGGTACCGTCAACGCGAGTTTCAGTACCGATCTGCTTTCTGCAGAGGCGTATGCCCGCATGATGTACTGCAAAAACAAGTCATCACGTGTCGAATTGATCGGCGGTTATAGCTTTTTCCGAGTCGACGACAACGTTTCCATCTCCAGTCGCACCACGGACGTGGTGACCAACACGTTCCTCGCCGACTACAGCGACTTTGATACTCAGAACGAGTTTCATGGTGGCCAGATCGGTTACGAATCGCTTGTCAGTCGTGGTGCCTGGACGGTTCGCATGTTGACCAAGGTTCACATGGGGAACATGAGCCGTACCGTGACCAACTATGCCCGTACCGATGTGGGTGTCGATACGACGATCACCAACACGTACAACAGCAGCCTGTTGGTGGACGAGAACCAGGGCACCGAAGAGGAAAGTGATTTCACGTTCATCCCTGAGTTGAACCTGACGCTCGGTTATCGCTTCCGCGACCATGTCTCCTTCACCGTCGGGTACAACTTTTTGTACTTCGACAAGGTGGCATTGGCCGGCGAGCAAATTAACCGTAACGTCGACGGTACCGACGGCCCGCGTAACATCGATCCGGCCGACTTTGATTTCGACATCGTCGACGGCAGCTTGTGGGTCCAAGGCATCAGCCTAGGAACAACCATCGATTACTAAACCGATTGGCTGGCTCGGCCAACTGGAGTGAAGACCGAAGGTCACGATTCTGTCTGGCGAGAAGCGATTCGCATCGTCCGGGAGTATCGACGCTTCCCCACAGAATCTTCCTAACGTCCCATTGAAACGCGTGGTGATTTTCACCACGCGTTTTTTTTGCGCCTCGGGGGGGGGCTGATCGGACGGTCGATGGTTTGCAAGTTGCAACGTTGCTCGGCGTGAAGCCCCTAACGTCCCACCCCGAAGATCAAACGTCGCCCAGCGTCAATGTGCCGTGATTGCAACGTTTGGACCGTTCAGCGTTAGCAACGATTGTTCCACGAAAACTTTGGTTAACGCGATTCGGCTAATCCTCATCCATGTGCTAACGAAACTCGATTGCCGGCCGGTTGGGCCCAGTTCCGAAGTTCGGCAGAACGCCAACGTGACACGTGATGAGCTTCGAGGCATCTCCGCTACAAACGTTTTGGCCCCTACAAGCCTTGCGGGCCCGAGAATCGTTAATGTCGCGCCAAATCGATTCCGATACGTAAACCAACGGACTTCAGTGCGCGAGTATTGAAGCCCACCGGTGTGCCGAGGGGGGCACATCCGGCCGAATGGCAGATTCCAAGCCATTTGACCCTAAAACACCGGACCAGGAACGCAGTATGCGTGCATCGAGCGTCAATCACACGGCAAAAAAAATCGGCTCTTCCAACCGGCTCGCCAAGCGAACCATGCTTTTGTCGTTGGTTCTGGCGTCATCAAGCCTGTCGTCCAGCGAAGCGCAGCAACCGAGTCCAGCTCAGGGGCAAACGCATGCGGCTGGCCTGATTCAACATTCGGATTTTGCCAGATCCTACGGCAACCGTGTGGTGTCGAGGGTTCGGCAAAATACGGCTCGCGGTGGCCAGGTTCGCTCGAACCCGTTCTTCGTGCCCAGCCAGACTCGTCAGGTCACCGGTGACGTTCAATTAGCGAGTCAAAACGAAGCTAATGTCCGCGGAAATGCGGAGACGGACGGTCGAGCAGGTATGGTCGCCACTTCGCGACAAGCTGGCATCGTTGGGCGGACAGCGTCGCACAACGCGGGTAGCGAAAATCGATCCACCGAGTACCCCGTTGCCGGCACTCACCCGCGTCGCAACGAATCAGCAGGAAACGCTTTCGCGCAGCAATCGACGCGCCGACAAACGTCGCGTTTGCAGACCGTCGCGGCTCCGTTTTTGCAACCGCTCGAAACACACACATCGGCGGCTTACACCAACAATCAGATTCGACCTGTCGCCGAAACGCGTGACGCAGACGCTGTCGCCGAATCGGCACAGCCGATCGTGTTTTCGTTTACCGACGATGCCAAAGAGATCGCTTCACCCGATTCACTTGAGGTTACAACCGCCGCCGCCGATGCGATCGAAGAACCGTCGCTCGATGCCATCGATGAAGCAATTGAAACGATCTCGACCAACGCCGCATTGCAAGGCGACACAAAAACGGGTGTGGTGGACGACGCCGAGGTAGTCGACGAAAGCGTCGGCGAATTGCCCGAGGGCTTTGTGATCCAAGAAGCCCCATTGATCGACTTCACAAAGTCACTGCCCAAGGCTGTTGCCCCGGTCGCGGAATCATCCGACGGAATCTCGCTTTCACTAAGTGACGAAACGGAGGATCGTCTTGAGCCGGAAACGCCGGACGATTCATTCGCCGATCCCACTGGTTCTGGCGAGTCAATGGAAGTCGGATCATTAGCCGTCGACGCATTGGAAGTGGATGCGTTTGAAGTTGACGCGCTCGAAGTCGACGCACTCGAAGTTGACGCGCTGGGGGAAACTTCTACGGATCTGGCGGATATCGGATCCCCGGTGATGTTAGCACCTGTGGTCGATTTGGCTCGCCAAGTGCCCTTACCGGAAGAACTCCATTCGGTTGACGACACGATCCGTGTGAATCCGAATGTCCCTGCATCGGAAGTTAAGCCCCCTTCATCGGTCGGCGCGATCCAGGTCAATCGCGCCAAGAACACCGTCCCATTGGTCAGTCAAGAGGATGGCCGGGCCCCGGTGACGGTTGCGATGCCGCCGATCGAGATTGAAGAAACACTCGAAGCCAGCGCCGAACAACACACCCCGCTCCTCGCGGCGGTACCCGAACCAAGGATGCTGCCGGGGCTGGGGGCAGAATCCGCCGCTTCTGAGCCGGTGGAGTTGGCTGTCCCGATCAATCTAAACGGCCCAGTCGGCGAGACTGCCCGTGACGACTTTGCAGCGCTGCCGGAACTACCGCCACCGACGGCGTCCGCTCCCGAAAAGTCGTCGCCAGCGATCGTTCCAAACCAAAGCGACTCGGTTGCACGCACGCCAACGTCGACGAGTCCACTGACGGTAAATCCGCGTCGGCCGGCAACATCCACGCCCAACGACGCCGTGATTCCGATGCCGGTGTTTGCCGATCGTCCTCCATCGATCACGGAACTGACTGAGCCCGACCAAACCCCGCTAATCGGATCGCCCGTCGAAGTCGATCCGGCACGAAACTATGAATCTCCGCCGGCCAAAGCGATTTCTGCGAAACAGAAAACGCCGGAGCCGGACTTCGCCTCGCCTGCCGAGTCCGGAAACGTCAACTTGGCATCGATGCACCGTCGTGGTGACAATCGCGGCATGGGGTTCCCGCGGCCGACACCGACGCTGCAGGCAGAATCAACGACTGATGCGGAATCGCTGCCTCAGTTGCCGAAGTCGCCGGCTGCATCCCAAAGCAACCGTCAAACGGTCGTTCGTCCCGAAGCGACCGATTCCTTTGAGCCAAATTCGTTCGAGACGGCAGGCAATCAAATTGTCTTGCGGTTACGACGTGGTCAAGTTCGTTCGATGACCATCGGCGGAACTTTGCGTGGCGTCAACATCGCGGATAAGGAAACATGCCAAGCCTTTGCGGCAGGGGCCAACGAGTTCAAGCTGATCGGGACCGGCCTTGGGACAACTGAGCTGACCGTTTGGGCCGATGTTCGATCGGGAAAGCCGACTCAAAAACAAACATTCCGAATCGTCGTCAGCGAATCCTTGGATGCGACCGGTGACCAAGTCACCGAACGCACCGATTTGTTGAACGATTCAATCCAGCAAGCCTTTCCGACGGCATCGGTCTTGGTCACTCAACGCCAAGGCCAACTGTTTGTCGAAGGTGAATGCCCATCGGAGTCCGTGGCGACGCAAATCATTCGTCTGGTTCGCAAGAGCTGTTTGATTCCGGTGCAAGACAAATTAGTGGTTCGCTAATGCGATGTTTCATCTCAATTTTAGGATTAGCCACGTGGCGTTAGCCACACTTGTGCCGCAATCGCCGGGGCGAACGCTCGTCGGCCGATTGATCACAACTGAGTCCTTAGATGTAACGACGCACTAGTGATGCGATTGCAAAGGTGTCTTGGCGTTCCAAGGCATCCGTACGAAGACTACCCATTGAATTCCAGCGGAAACGTTCCGCCCCGATTTTGTCAACGAGGTTCGACATGAACATCCGTCTGATCCAATCTGTCACCTGGCGCCGCTGTGCCCGTGTGATGACGATCGCTACCGCCGCCGCGATGGCTGCGCTTGGTGGCGGTGTCGCTTCCGCACAAAGCAATCAGTACGGGCTGATGACGAGCGATCAATGGGGCCCCGAAACACAGGTCGTACCCGCATCCGCGGTGGCGACGGCTGCCGACGTGAGTGGCTCGCGTTTGGCCCCGGGATCGATCTCCCAAGCATTTGGTACGTTCTCCGGTGGATCGGCCGATTCCCAGTTCGGAAATGTTGCCCAAGTCAGCTTTGGCTGCCAATCGTGCTCGCAAACGGGATGCTACGGCGGCTGCAATGCGTGCGGCGGTGGTCCCCTGGCCAACCCCTGTGGAACACCTTGCGATCCCTACCGATATGTTTTTGTCGAAGCACTTTATATGCAACGACAAGGCAGCGACGGGTACGGGCTGATTCGCAACGCAGACCTAGAGGAGTTCGACTTTGAAATCGCACCACGGATCACGATCGGCAACCTGCCGAATTGCGTCACCGGGTACGAGTTCACTTTTACCGGACCGATCGAATCAGATCGCCGTTTGACCGTTTCTGATCCCGGAAGCCGCGTGACGACGACGCTGCTGGGGAGCAACGCGATCAACCAACAAGCGATCGACCCCTTCTGGAATGCAAATCTGCAAACCTTGACTTATGACAGCGACTACTGGAGTGCCGAGCTCAACAAAACGATGGTTGGCTGGGACGTTGCCAAGGTCTTGTTTGGTGGCCGTATGATTCGCATCGACGAAGACTTGGTCTACACCACTCAAAAAGATGTATTCGGAAGCTACGGTTCGCTGACCAGCCGCCCCGAAAACACACTCGCCGTGATTCAAGGCGGTCTGGACCTGCTGTACCCGGTTCGCCCTCATCTTTACACCGACTTTCGGGGACGTGTCGGGGGCTACGTCAACTTTGCCGAATCGAACATCCGCCTGACCAATACCGGCAGCAGCCTGATCCACAACGTTCGTGATGAGGAAGAGTTTGGTGCGATGATCGAGGTCGCTTTAGGCTTCCGCTACCAACTCGGCGAAATCCTTTCCATCCGAGCGATGGGCGAAATGTGGTACCTCAGCGAAGTGGCGACGGCATCCGACCAAATCAACGGTGTTGTTTCCGAGCGATTGGGAACAGAGCTGCACTACGAAGACCTGTTCTACGTCGGCGTTTCAGTCGGTGCGGAAGTCAAATTCTAGTGCAATGACGCCCGCCTTCGATCGCCCGAGCTAAGTTCAGGTGATCGAAACAAAGACACCCAGTAGCCGCCGGTTTCGGACCTGAAAAGGAAAGGAACCCGCGGCTATTTTTGTTTGCGGGCGACCTTTTTCTTGAGCCAGTTTTGAACACTCCGCTGGCCTTCATCGGCGGCCGCCGATGGGGTCGGCTGGGGCTTCGTGGGTGCGACCGAGGTCACTGCCGTTTTCACTTCGCGCGCCTCGTTCGCACCAACATCACGCAAGCAATGTCGGCAGCTGACCGGTGGCTTGGGGATCTTCTTTCCGCACCCGGGACAGTAAAAGACGATCACCGGTCGATACGCCGCTTCAAATAAACCGCCCACTTCTTTGGCCGGGAACCACGCCGAGTCATTCTTGCGGAGCATCGTCTCGGGCTTGATGTCCCCCTTTCGGACAAGCTCAAGCAGTTCCTTCGGCTGCAAGGGGCCGACTTCTGATTGAACGTTGCCTTCAAATCGCTGCAGAAACCAAACTGACACGGTCGATGCTCGCTCCGTTGATCAACGTATTTTGACGAGGATGTATTGTGAATAAGAAACTGAATCGCTATGCCGTCCGCCACTCGATGTGGCAAACGCTCAATCGTAACCACGGGATTGGGTTGACTTGCCAATCCCGATTTTCGAGTTTGCAAATCTGTTCTGGCTCGCGTTGACTGCCGCTTTGAATCGTTGACGATGCGCTCTTCGCTGTGAGACGAACATCAAGCTGAACGAATCACGGCTGCATTTGCGTTTGAGAACATTGAATCTCTCACGAGCGGAAGGGTGAAGCAGAGTCCACAACTTCACCGCTACGATACCGGGACACGGCAGACGCGACCGTGATCCGCGGAAATCCAGCTGTTCCGTGGAGTTCCATCGGGGGGCACCCAGTCTACCAAATTACTGCCTAGTCGACACTTGAATTTCGGGCTTCGATCGAAATCAAGCCAGGCATCCCTATCGTTGGGCGTGATCTAGAACGCATGTCGGACTTGTTTTTTCCCAAATTTTTTGGACATTGTTAAGACAAATCCAATCTCCGCCGAGCGACGTTTTTCTATGCGATGCCCCTTTTGCCACTCTGATGATGACCGAGTGATCGATACACGGTCTGCGGAGGGAGGTTACATGATTCGCCGCAGACGCGTTTGCAGCAACTGTAGCCGGCGTTTCCAAACCGTCGAAAAAATCGAGCAACAAGCGTTACGGGTGGTCAAACGAGACAACACCCGCGAACCGCTCGATCGTGAAAAAATTCGTCGTGGGATCGAACGAGCTTGCTCGAAGCGTCCCGTGACCAGTGATCGTATCGAACAATTGGTTCAGTCGATCGAGTCAAATATCTACAACGACTATGAAACGGAAATCCCGGCCAAGGAAGTGGGGGAAATCGTGATGGGACACCTCGCCAAGTTAGACGAGGTGGCCTACATCCGATTCGCGAGCGTCTATCAGGAGTTTCATACCGCGAAAGATTTTATCCACGAAGTGGCGCGGTTGACCCAAGGACCCATCCCGTCCCGCTCGTAAACAACTGACGCGCGTCAGCCCCGGCTTTTACTCGAATACCGCGGCTAACGCCATTTGGTGAATCCGGGTTTCGATTGTCGACGAAACATGCGTTTCGCTTCCAAAGTGACAAGTCGAATGGGACCCGTGTCGGGGCGCTCTACTTCTTTGCGATCTTGGTCTCGGTCACGAACGGATTGTTCTTGACCACGCCCAACTTCGGCGCTGCTTTGATCTTGGCGTGGCTGACGCACGGATTCGCAGAACAGGTCGGGCAAGCCGGGGCCGGCTTTTCGTATTCAGGGTAAACGAATTCGTTGGTCAGGCGGCCGCGGTATCCGGGACCTGCTTCAACCATCGGCGGGGCCGCAAAAGGGCTCATCCCATAAGGACGCGCGTGTCGTGCTCCGTAGTAGACCGGTGGGTTGAGCGCAAAGTACGGCGGGGTTTGCAATGTCGACCCGTATTGGGCACCGTAAGGCTGATAAATCCCGTAGGGCACAAAGGGGTAACCGAATGGAGAGGTGGCAGAAGCCTGCTGGCTGCTGCAAACGATCATGGCGGCGAAGGCGGCCGCGACGAATGCGAAGCGTTTCATGGAGTTTCGACCTGTTGTGATGATGATTGTTTGAGAGTTCCCCCCAATCACATCACGCTAGTCAGCCAAATCGGCCATGCAACCGTTACCAGCGTCGAAAAACACGAAAGCCGCAAAGTGATTGCGGGTTGTGCAGTCCGTCGACCCTCACTCCGAAAACGACTTCTCAAACGAGAAAACTTCCGCCCGGTCGACGTTTGTGAGCTATCGCTTCGTGTTGACGTTCGTATGCGATGAGCCTTCGCGAGCCAATTCGACTGACGGTACCACTCGCAGACTAAAGTCGGACGCGAACGTGTTCGGTTCCCCGTTCGAAGATCGAGTTTAGAGTTGTGGCGTACGTCGCGGTCAGATGTAGAACATCGTGCCGTCTTCAGCGGAGGCTCGTTCGACGATTTCGGCAAGCGTGATTCCGCTCAGGACCTTTCGCCAAGCATCGCCGGCGCGGTCCCAAGACGATTGCAGCTCTCGATCCAGCAGCGTCTTCTCGGTACCCGCAGCCTCCTTCGGGGCCGCACCGTCGGCGCATCCGATCGCTTCGGCGATATCCAGAAGGGTCAATTCACTGGGGTCGGCGAGCAAACGGTATCCGCCCTGACTGCCGCGAATACTTTGTACCCAACCGGCGCTGCGAAGCGTCTGCAGAATCTGAACTAAAAAAGGTCCTGGAATGTCATGCTTTGCGGTGATTTCGCGGACCGCGACCGGAGCCGACTGAGTCTTGCGGCGAGCCAATTCGGAAAGAGCTATCGAAGCGTAGTGAACCCGTGCTGAAACCAACATGGTTAACCTCACTGTCCCCTTGTAAACGATCGCCTAGTTGTGGAGCCCGCACTCAGTTTTCTGGAAACCACTCCAACGTCCCGCCCGTTCGTCTTCGCCAAGCTGAACCGCCCGTGTGCAAGGCCAGCAGCCGACGCTGGGGTATCCTTGGTCGTGGAGCGGGTTGTACGGGATGTCGTTGTCGAGGATCAGCTTCCATACATCGGCTTTGGTCCAATTGGCCAAAGGACTGACTTTGACCAGCTGAAATTTTTTGTCCCAGCCCACGATCGGGGCTTTCGCACGATCAGGACTTTGGTCACGACGAATCGCACTTGCCCACGCGTGCAGGCCTTTGGCGGCCTGATGCAGGACTGTTAATTTCCGCGCAAAGCAGCAACGATTCGGATCCGTTTTATAGACCGGACCGTTATTGGCTGCTTCGTACTCTTCCACCGTCGTGACCGGGTATTTGAATTCCACTTCAATTCCGTAGCGATCCTTGACTCGCTCGCGTAGTTCCAAGGTTTCCTTGAATTGGTAACCGGTTTCCAGATTGAAGATCGGTGTCTCGGGGGCCACTTCGCTCAGCATGTGAATGATCGTCATCCCTTCGGGACCGAACGCGGTCGCCATCGAAAAACGTGGCGCGAATCGCTCGACCGCCCATGCCAAAATCTCCTTTGGCGTGGCCGATTCCAAACGCGCGCTGTGATCAGCAAGCTCGGCTAGAAAATCTTCGGTCGGATGCAACGGTGGATCGGCAGCCAAGGCGCCCTGGGGCCCTTGGTCGATCGACAGATCGTTTCGCGGTGCATCGTCATCGCCAGGTTGTGCGACCGGCAACATGGTTCAACTGTCCTAAAAGAAAATCCGGAAATATGGTGGTTCTGTAACTACCGCCGAAGCCGCTGGTACGACTCGACAGTTCCCCGCTACCGCGGTGCGAGTCCGCTTCTTCAATCGTGAACTCCGCCGAGGTTTGCTTGGTTCGGCGTCAATCGCACGATCAACACGTCACTTCGCGACTTGCGTTTCGTCACCATCTGAAATTGGGGGTAGCCGCTTGGCGTTCGCCACGATTTCGGTGCAATAACCAGGGTAAACGCCCGTCGGCTGATGAACCGAACCCGAACATTTGGCCGACACGAAGCGATTTGTGTGCCCTGTTAGGCGTTTTCGTAGATCCAAAACGTTCTCTCGACCGTAGTCTTGGGATGAATAGTACAAACCTGATCGGATTAGTCAACATTGGTATCGGTCAATCATAGCGATCGCGTGAGCCGATTTACCTTCCGAGCTATAATTGCGGTGTTTGATTCGCCTTTCGTTCAACTTTGGTGACTTCGATGAAGTTCCTCTCTTTCACCATCCACCGGTCCCGGTGTTGCCATAGCGCCTGTGGGTTGCTTCGCCGCGGCCACTTTTTGGGGGGGGCTCGCCGACTTCAATTGATTTTGATTGTTGCGGGAATGCAGGTCGGAGGTACGCCGAGAACGAGCGTCTTCGCCGACACGGTGGAGCTGCGCGGTGGTGCGACCGTCGACGGCGTCATCCTGGGGGACGGTGATGACGAGCAGCGACCGGTAGTGATCGAAGTTGATAACGATCTAAAGGTCGCGGTGCCACGCAGCCGCGTTCGCAAGACAATGCAGGGGCAAGACGAAGATTTGCTATGGTATCGCACCGAACGCGCCAAGTTGCCGGCCGATGCCGAGGCCCATTACCAATTTGCTCGGGCATGCAAGTCGCGACGCCTGAATGCGCAGTGCGACTATCATTTTCGCCGCGCGATTGAGATTGACCCCAATCACACGCGAGCCCGATCGGCGCTTCGCTATGTCAAGGACGGCCAAACCTGGGTCCGCTTTGAAGACGAGCAGCGGAAACGTGGTCTGATTTTGACATCGAAGGGGTGGCAGGTCCCCGAGGTCTACGTCCAAGAAGAAGCACGCGATGAGGCGCGAGGCCAAATCAAGCGTTGGGAGACGGAGCTTACAAAGCTGCGGACTGCGGTTCGACGCAACAACAAACGTTCGGCCGAGGCTCTTGAGACGATCAAGACGATCAGTGATCCACTCGCAGCGAACGCGTTTGCGGAAGCCTTGAAGGATTCTCGCAAGTCGTCTGATCCGCCGGCGATGCGACGAATTTATTTGGACCGGCTCGCCTCATTCAAGACGTCAACCTCGGTTGCCGCATTGGTCGAGTGCGGGATGTTTGAACCAGATAGCGTAATCCGAGACGAAGCGCTTCATCACTTACAAGACTACGGCGCCCAGTCGGCCGTGGCGAGTTATTTGCAAGTCGTTCGCAATTCGAAGTCTAAGCCAGCCGATGTGACCGCGGCACTGCGTGGGCTGACGTATTTCCCCGATCCGGAACTTTGGGAGGATTACGTCAATGCACTCAACACCCAATACAAAACCGTCACCGCTCCTGGGCCCGGGATGCAGGTCGGGCGTAGTAGCACCGGCGGGATGGGGATGAACATGGGCGGCAAGCCGCAAGAAAAAACGGTGAATCAACAGAACGCCGATGCCCTGGCCTTGCTCAAGCAAATCGCGCCGGACGCAGATTTCCGCTATGACGAAATGAGCTGGCGTAAGTATTTCGCCGATCGCTTGATGGGGACGGTCAAGGATCTCCGCCGTGACCCTTAGCCGCCGGTCGCTATGACAGATCGTTATTCGATTTCGGATTGAGGACTGACTCGCAGGGGCGGAGCACCGCCGCGTCTGCGTAGCCAATTCGCCGCGCGTAAAATCGAGCGTTGACGGATCAGACGTTGTTCGAGCTTCCGTTTGCCCGGGAAGTCCATCAGCAGAATGGCGACCGCGATGGTCAGCAATCCCTGGCCTGGAAGAACCAGCATCAAGATTCCCAAGATCAACAGGATTGATCCGAAAAGATTTTTGGCAATCAAGCCAAACCACCGAAAGATTGGGTGTCGCCAAAGGGTATTGGAATATCGGTGACGCGGTGAGACGAAATAGTCCGCAGGGATTCGGACGATCAACCAAGGCACCACGATCAGTCCACCGACAAAGACGGCAAACGAAAAAAACATGACCCAGCCGGCAAGGTCAGCGTGGTCCGATAGGTAGCGAAACATTTCTTTCAAAACGATTGGGCTTCAGTGGCGGTATCCGATGTTCGCAACGCCGACCCCGCCGGAACACCGAAGGAACGAACCGATGACGATTTCAATTTCCAACGCCGTCGACTTTCGAAAAATTAAAGAACATCGCTTGGTGTTGACTTCGATCGGGATCCCCAGTCAAACGATCCAAAAAAACGGTGGCTGGCATCTGCTCGTTCGCCCCGATGATCGCGACGTTGCGCTACGGGAGCTGCAAGATTATCAAGCCGAAAATGTCGGTCGTGAAGTGGTCAACCCGGTTGCCCTAAACGCGCCCGGCGCTGTTTGGGGATCGCTTTTGTATTGCTTTGTCATCGGTACGATTAGCACGATGGCGGCTTCGTGGGGGTATGGGTATCGGCTCGCCGATGTTGGCACGTCGGTCGCCGGTGAAGTCGCCGCCGGTCAGTGGTACCAATGCGTGACGGCGCTGACGCTGCATTTGGACGTCGGACACTTAGCTTCGAATTTGCTATTCGGCAGTTTCTTCGGATTCTTGGTTGCACGATCCTATGGTGGCGGTTTGGCGTGGCTTTGGATCGTCGCGGCAGGCTTCTTCGGCAACTTGGCCAACGCTTATTTTCACGCCGCGACGCATCAATCGATCGGGGCATCGACGGCAGTGTTTGGTGCGCTTGGCATCATGGTGACCGACGCGTTCGTCGGCTGGAACGGGCAAGAACGCTTTCGAAAATGGACGCCGATCGTAGGCGGCATCATGCTGCTATCGTTCTTGGGTGTCGGTGGCGAACGGACCGACGTGATGGCTCATGTGTTCGGCTTTATCGCCGGAACCATGCTCGGCGTGGTCGCGGTAAAAATTCCCGCAACGTTGCGTGAGCGTTTGCTAGTTCAATGGGTTGCGGGGGCAGCAGCGTTTGCCATCGTATTCGGATGCTGGGTGCTGGCGATCGCCTGAAGCCGCGTTCACATCCGGTTTTAAAGGAACGCCCGCGAGGCGGGCGATTGGTCGTTGTGTGGAAACCGTAGCTAACGCCAATCGGTCGATTTTTTCGACCAGAAGCGTCACGGTCACTGAGTCTTCGGCGGAGCCTTGTCAAACGCAGACAGCCTCAGGAAGGCTTCAGCGGTTTGGGGGGCGCGACCTGCTTAGAGGGACGACGTTTGATCGGCGCCAAGGCGTGTTGCGTTTGAAAGGCGACATCGGCGATCAGGCTGTCGACTCGGTTTCGTGCGATTGCGTATGCCGCGAGCGATGGGATCGCGACGATTAACCCACCGACGGTCGTCACCAACGCTTGATAAATGCCTTCGGCTAAGTCGCCCGCGCCGGCCGCACCGCGTGTGGTCGCGACCTGTTGAAACGCAAAGATCATCCCTGTGACGGTTCCCAGCAGTCCGACCATTGGGGCGATGTTTCCAATCACCGAAAGGTATTCGATCCGCCGCATCATCCGCGAGGATTGTTCGGCGAGGGCATCCTCGACTGCCTTTTCCACTTGCAGCCAACCGAACTCGATTTCCGCTAGGCCGCTGAGTAGGACGACGCTCAGTACACTCGGTTCACGACGACAGGCCGCGTCGGCTTCCGCCAGCCGTGACGTCAGTAAGGCTTGCCGGACCGATTCACCCAAGCCCTCCGGTAGGACTTCACCACGGCGCAGCGTCATCACTTGATCGAACACCAAGTAAGCGGCAAAGAAGCTAAGCGCCAAAAGCACGATAAGGATCAGTGCGCCGGTGATCCCGCCGCTCAGAATGACATCCATGATCCCGGCCCGTTCGACTTGGCTGCCGTCGTCTTGCCAAGCCATGACGGTCCAGGATGATTGGACAGCGTCGGCGAGTGCATTACCAAGGTTCATATCGATCGAGAAGTTGGCGGTGGGAAAGCAAGACAGGATTGGCCTTCGAAGAACGCCACCCGGGACAGATGCTCGAAGGAACCGCCCCGCGGCGAACGCCTCACGCACGCAGTCTATCGGATGTGGCGTTTGGGTTACATCCTACCGGCCGACATCAAAAACTCTGCGTCCGATAGCAGCGGCTCGTCCCAACGCAGACACAGCACACCCTCACGTTGCAACGAGCGGATTGCTTCGTCATGCTGATCGCGAATTTGTTCAATCGCCGCGCCGGTGCGTTTCTTCGATTGCGCCGCCGAAATAGCAAACATGGCGAAAATCGCGGTGGGCAGAATGGACAGCACCAAACTGGTCAATACCATCGCAAACTCCGGTTTCGGAAATCGTTCCATCACGTGTTCGTGCAGTTGCCCCGTCGTCGCCAATGAATCAAAGCTGGCCGCGATGTACTCCTTGTAAAGCGCGACGAACGGGCCCGCCATCAAGGTCCAAAAGATCAACGTTCCGACCAAGGCAAACGGTGTCGCCCAGCGGATCGCATTCTGTTCGATCGCGGCTTCAAAGATTGAATGCGAGCGTTCCTGCAACGCTTCGATCCCCGAGAGTGACGCGACCTGTGCTTCGTTCGATCGGGTACTGCCGGGCATCGCCGAAGGCGTTTCTGAATCGGACGTTCGCAACAGCTCTAGCTCGTCACGGAACTGCCTTGCCAATGGCCCGAGCCGGTCGCTAACGGCGGCGGAACTGCGGCGTTGCAGTCCGGTGCGAATCTCTTCGCTTGCGTTGCGGTCACCGGCAAGCATCTTGGTCGACGTGTAAATCGTACTGACCAGCGACGGCAGTGACCCCGACAACGACAGTAACAGCCGATCCCACGCCCCACTGGTCAGGTTGAGCACGCCGAGTACGGTGCGAAACGGAAACCAAATCGCTCCGATCGACGTTAGTAGCGAAAGACGCAAACGACTACGGACAGCGGCTGCTAACGGACCGTCGGCGCCGACAAGTGTCTGGGCGACTTGACCGGGAAGCTTCGTCGCTTCTTCGTTTAGCCGTTCGACCGCTCGGGTCAGACCCGGTAACTTTTCGGCCAACAGTCCGCTCAAGGCCGCTCGGAAGCGATTGTCGAGGGCTTCGAGTTTGACCGAACGGCGGCGGTCACTGTCGGGGTTGTTTTCCAGTTCTGCTTTGAGGCGTTTGACAAGTTCACCGGAGACGCGGGCGCCCACCGTTGCTTCGGATTCCTCGGAAAGGAAAAAGTCGTCGCACAAAATCGGGCGCGCGATGACGCTTGTCGGTGCGACGGTTCGCAAGTTGGCGACAAACGCGTCGACATCCGCGCCGACCGCATCGTCACCGTCCGCGACGGCGTTGACCACCGGCAACACGATCGTACCTTCACTCGCGACGGCCAAGACCCCTGGTGTCTGACCTCGGATCTGGTCGCGGCGGACGACCAAGATAATCGCCGATGCGAGTGACAGTGCCCGTCGCGCAACGTCGACGACGGCCTTTCGATCGTCCGTCGCCCCCGGCGCATCGACCAGTAAATACGGTACACCGAAGGGTTCCATTTCGTCGGAAGATACCCGAACGTAGGTTTCAAAACGCGCGTCCAGATCGGCGGGCGGTTGTGGTCCGACCCAGACCAATTGTTCGGTAGTTTGGTCGAGGTTATTGCCGCTGCGGATCGAGTCTTTCATTGGTGAGTCACGAATCAACTGACGCACCAACCAGCTCTTGCCCTGCCCGGTCGCCCCGACAACTGCCAGCACCAATGATCCGGCGGCGCGATCCTGGGCAATCAGGTTCCTCGCCGAAACATGTTCATCGCACAGGGCGCGAACTTGTCGACCCGTTTCGCTATTTCCCAAAACCGTGGTCGCCGCGCGCCGAACTCGCCGCACAAAACTGTCGCTCTCGCCTTCAGGTTGCGAGGGGAGGACCTGTTGGTTCATTTCGATAGATTCCATGGACTGTTCGTCGAAAGTGCGGCCGTTGGAAGCATTGGGAAAAATGACTTGTTGAACTCCCGGCCGTCATCCGACGGCGGAAGTTGATCTCTATCGATCGCTTTCCGGCGGCATCAGTGCTGTGAGTTCGTTGATAAAGCTTTCGTTCAAGCGGTAAACGGGGAGCATCGGTTTCGATTCATCGATCGGTATCGGAGGAACGTTCGGCACCGGCAATCGATAGGATTGCGTTCCCAGTTTGATCGTCGGCAGTGGATCCCCCGGATCAACCCCGAGGTGATAACCTAACAGGACGTAGAACATTGCCATCTGCTCGAGTGCCGCTTGGGTGGTCAAAATTTGCGCGTTTTTGCCGCCGGCCCAGTAAGCGGAAAAAGCGGTCAAGCCGGCGGCGGCTAACAACTCGACGATCGATGCATTCGCAATGACCGATGATCCAAAATCAAATGGCAACATCAAGATACTGCCGAACGTCGCCAGCATTGCGGCAAGCGGCGTCAATCCGAACGCGAGTTTCTTATGCGCCGGGACATGCTCCCACATCTCGGCGGCGACTTTGTTTAGTTGATCGCCGTCGAATTGGACTCGATCGTTTGCTTCGAACGAATACAGCACTTCATCGAGCGTCGACGTCCAGCGGACTTGATCGATCGGGTCGTTCTGATCGCCGAACCAGTGAGGCAGTGTTAACGGGGCACCGAAACGGCGTAGCGATGTGTCCAAGTCATCGGTGGCGACTAGATGACCGACCTTTTTCGCTTTGAATTTTTCTTTGATCGATTCGGCGTAGCTTTCGGCAATCGCAGTCGGCGCATATTGCGCGACCAAGTCGGTTGCCGCTTTGGCTTTCTTTTGGATAAACGTGTTGATACGAACGCCCAGTCGTGCGTACCAGGGAGCCGCCCTGCAAAATGCGTCGGCCAATTGCTGGACGATGCGTTTGGATTGGTGCATACGAACTTCGGTGACCGATCCCTTTCCGGACTGTTTGGTAAACAAGCTGAACGTTGTTTCCAAAAGCGTTTGTCTCGCTCGTTCGGTCAAGCTGGTCGACTGTCGACAATCTTCGCGGATCTTTGTCAGCGAGACATCCCAGATCGTTCTGTGCAGCGCAGCGACGCGACCACGCAGAAACCGTTCGAACGATTCGGGGCTGTCGAGTTCCTCGGATAAACTCGACAACAAACGCCTACGGTCGATTTCCGCCGGTGGGTTTCGATCTGGATTCGGGTCAACGGAGTAGAACACCGGGAATGGATCTTCCTGAGGCTGTTCGATCGAGAAGACTTGATCTCCGTCGATGACCGTTTTGGGGATGTAGGGTTCGCTTTTTGGAATTTCGTAGTCGTAGGCCGCATAGATTCGCTCGACACCGAACTTGTCAGTTTGCGGAGCGAACGATTCGAGGATGTCTTCGGGCTCCTGGCCGGGACGGATTTTATTGACGGCCAGCAACCGCGGGATGCCTGGCATCAAATCAGAGACGGTTTGCAGGATTTCACCCAGGGTGCGATCGCGCGCCATCCCCGGCGTCGACACGATCATGAAGGCGCTACAAAACGTCGATGCCTTTCCAAGCAGTTCACGGCGTTGCTGTGGCGAACCAACTCCGAAGACTTCGTCCGACACGATATCGGGGCAATCCAGCAGACCGATGCCAAGTTCGTCAAGTGCCGGATCGGTCGCGACCAAGGGCACGCCTAACGCATCGACGCCGCCGCTGCGGTTGTTGTATTGCCGGTGCGCTTCGTCGGGGTCCGCGGCAAGTAGCTCGGGGGTATGACCGACCGCGTTCCCAAAATCTTCCAGCAACAGCGACCAGAGTTCGGGTTCGTTGCGCCATCGCTGAGGCATCCAGAGCACAAAGCGGTGGGTACCATGTCGGTTGGCGATCCCACGCAGAGTCCGCTCGCGGCCATGTGGACTAAGCAGGCTCGCGACCAAGCTGGTTTTGCCGCTGTTAAGCATTCCCGCGATCGCCAGCGTCGGATACTCGGCCAATTGGGCCCCGTGGTGGACTTGTCGGCCGAGCGAAACGAGGTCGTCGGACGAACCGGGAACGATTCGGCGCAGCGCCGTTAAAAAGCTTTCACGCCCCGGTTCAGGATACAAACGATCGACCGCGGCGCGCTGATCGTCGTCCTCCAGGAGGGCTTGTAGCAAGGGCCACTGAATCGTCGCGTTTTTCTTTTTACGTTTATAGCCAAACATGATTTGGTTAGCTGGCCGTGGTGTCCCCGGGAGCGGTTTGGGGAGATCTCAGTTCATTGACAGCCGTGTCGCCTCGGGTATCGCCTTCGCCGGCGGACTCCAAGATCGCTTCGAAGTCTTCGAGGTAGGGGCCATCGAAAATCTCACGCCACCATATCCCCGCATCCGCTTGTGTCCAATGGGGACTATCGGCACAAGCTAACAACAAGGACGCAAGTTCTTTCGCCGATTGTGGACGATCCTTGGGATCTTGCCGCAAACATCGTAACAAGACTTGCTGAAGGTCCTCCGGGAGTGGGCTACCGATTCTCGCGTCCGGCCGCTCGGGGGATTCATGCAATTTTCGTACACAGACGTCGGCCGAATCACCGACGAACGGTGGTGTTCCGCACAGCAACGTGTACCCGACCGCACCGATTGAATAAATATCGCTCCAAACGCCTGCCGATGCCGCGTCACGGATCGATTCGGGCGACATGTACATCGGAGTTCCGGTCAGCGAATCGGTTCGCGTCAATTGCACCGATTCTTGGTCAAGTTGCTTCGCGAGTCCGAAGTCGACGACTTTGATTAAATCATGAATGCCGCTTCGAGAAGTCAGCAGTACGTTGGCTGGCTTGATGTCGCGATGGACCAGTCCGGCTTCATGGGCTTCCGATATCGAGCCACAGATCTGGACCAGCAAGTAGATCACGCGATCCGCCGGTTGGCGATCATAGAAATCGACGAGCTGCTCGAGCGAAATGCCATCGACGTATTCCATCACGTAGTAAAACGTGCCTTCGTCGGTCGCACCGATGTCGTAAATCTCGATCGTATTGGGGTGCATGAGGTTTGCACTTAGCCGTACCTCGCGGCGAAATCTCGTGAGCGATCGCTCAGTCGCATCCGCATTCTCAAGCACCTTGATCGCGACCGGGCGGTCAAGCAATCGATGGGTGCCTAAATAGACCGTTCCCATCCCGCCGCGACCGATTCGCTGCGTCAACTCGTAAGGGCCAAGGTGTCGATCAAGTACGCGGGGGCTGTTTTTGTTGATACGAATCAAGCCAATCAGTGGTGGCCCGGCAAAGATCGCCATGATCCCCAAAGATGCCAGTATGGCCCCGCCCCATGTCAATCGATCGACCCAACGCATCGGCGAAAACGTTCTCTCCCACGAAACTTCCGCCGCGAGCCCGATGTCATAATTGTCGAGCCAATGCCACGCGCCGACCACGGGTCTGCCAAGGTAATTTCGATAGCCATCGAGATCTTGTCCGTATCCGCCTCGCGTCGCCGAATCTGCCATTCGAGTCAGCGGCCAACGTGTCGGCGATGAGTCCGGTGATCGGCGGTCGCGAAGGTCGAAGCCAGGGTCCCGAAGCTGTATATGCATCGAACTCCTTTCGTCTTCGCTCAGCAATCCCGCCGTTCGCAACCAAGGTTCATAGCGGCTTTCGGTTAACAACGTTCCCCGTCGATCAAAAGCATAGGCCTCGCCGCCTCCGCCAAACGATGAGTGCCGAAACAGTTGAGAGAATTCTTCGTCGGCATCGATGAAACAAACGACCGCGCCGATCGTTCGCAAGCCATCGCGGATGGGCACCAAAGGCATCACGAAGGACTCAGTATGGCTCGCCGCATTTGTGTCGGTCTGATCGGTAGAGGTACGATTCGAAGAGCGGGCGGAAGGCGACATCAGCACGGTCGGGTGGCCGTCGTTGAGTAGTTTGCGGCAATGTCGAGAGATCGCAATCGATTCGCCAACAAAGTTCGGTTCGGTTGCGAACACCACTTGTCCGTCTTCGTTCAAAATCGCCCACTCAGACAAGAGTCGTCGCCCGACAGTGGCGGTGGATGAACTCATCGTTGCAGCGGGGAGGCCTTGCACGGTATCCGGAGCCGGCGCATCGAGCTGCGGGATCGTTTCAAAAGAGTCCGAGACGGCTCGTCGCACGCTGGGACCAGATGCCATTTGTACTGCGATCGCGATCTGTTGGCGAAGCCAAAGGTCTATGACCGCCCCGTTGGAACGCAGTGTGTCTTCCAGCGAATGACCGATCCCTTCACGGATCGCTTGTCGCGATAGAGCATTGACGCAGGCCAACGCCGCAATCATGCAGACCAACGCGAACGCCAACAATGTCCGGAGAGCTAACCCGGGATAGCTCCCGTCGAGTAAGGAACTGCCTAAGGAAGTTCGGTTTGATGTCCACACCGAACCATCACGCCAAGAAGCAGACAAGGACTGCTGGTGCGTACGAATTTTATGTGGCGCGATCGGATCCGGTTCGGTCATATAAACAGTATATCCGGTTATCCGCAGCGTCACTTCGTCGGTTAAGTGTCCACTTCAGCAGACAGATTAAATCGCAGAAAAATACGTCACTGAACGTTCGACATCACTCCTTTGAGGCAAATTGCCCCGTTTGGAACTTTGAGCGTCGATCGACGTACTAAGAGGTGTGACCAACGATTACAGCAACTCACTTTAAGCCAAGGGGCAACACCATGGTTATCTTGGCAGATAGCAACTTTGAATTACCGGTCGACACCCCCGTGACATCAAGGGGAGTAGTCGGTCGAAGCAATGATAGAGTAGAGCAGGACGATGCACGAGACGTAGCCATCGCTCGTGCGATTTCTGAACAAACACGAACGCGGACGCGCCGCTCACGTCGCGCGGACCCACTGCGGCCGACGAGCGACCCCGGGATGCGCGGTAGCGAAAAATCTCGGAAGCGGTTCACGATCGCAGCCGGTGACCCAATCGATTTGTACCTTGAGCAAATCGCGCAACGATCGCTTTTGACACAGGATCAAGAAATCGCAATTGCGATCAAGCTGGACACCGCACGGCAAAAGTTTCGTCGCGAGATGCTTCGTGTCGCTTCGGTCGCCGACGCGGCGATCGAGCTTCTTGAAGACGTCTTGGTAGGCGACCGTCGTCCCGACCGCGAACTCGATTTCTGTGTTTCCGATCACGACGTCAAGGACTCCATCCTGGGACGATTGCCCGTCAACTTGCGAACGGTCCGAGCGCTCCGTGAAAAGCAACGGCGTTCCTTCGAGACACTTCGGCTCGGCAAGCTCGGTCGGCGCCAGCTCGAACGCCGCGCCGTTCAATTCGCCCGTGATCGCGAAAAAATCGTCGACCTGATTGAGGAAATGCGGATCCGTATCGACTGGTTTGAGATCCAGTTCGAATCGGTCGCCCTGTGCAAGGGGCCGATGGTGCGGTCGCCCGCAGACGACAGTCAGTTCGACCTTCTGGCAGCCTTCGAGCAAGAGCTTCACGGAATTCGTAACCGGCTGCGAAAAATTCGTATGCAGCACCGACGCTATGTCGACGCACGCGGGCACCTTACCGAAGCCAACTTACGATTGGTCGTCTCTGTTGCCAAAAAGCACCTCGGACGTGGAACCGGAATGTTGGATTTGATTCAGGAAGGAAACGTCGGATTGATGAAGGCAGTCGAAAAGTTTGACCATACCAAGGGATTTAAGTTTTCGACCTACGCGACGTGGTGGATCAGGCAAGCGATGTTCCGTTCGAGTTCTTCGCACGGGTATTCGATGACGATTCCGCAACACGCGATGCAGACTATGAAGACGATGCTCAGTGGCGTCGAAAGCCTCAAAAACGAACTTGGTTATCGACCGAGTCGGGGCGAGGTTGCCGAGGCATTAAACATCAGCGAATCTCGTTTGCGGCATGCCGAAACATTGCTCGCCGGGACGCAGTCCGTCGTCCGAGATTCCGAAGACGACAACACGATGACGGCAATCGAAGACCCGAGTTCCCGTCCCGTCGACGAGTCAATGCACCGACAAGAAATGGCTCGGCAACTTTCCGTGGTGCTGGACAAACTCAACGCACGTGAACGCCGCCTACTTCAGCTTCGATATGGCCTCGATGGCCAGTCGACTCATACGTTGAGTCAAATCGGTTCGGAATTTGGAATTGGGCGTGAACGTGTTCGACAAATCGAGAAGCGTGCGCTTGAGAAGATTCGTGACAGTCATTTGGTCGACGGGTTGATGGTCGAAAACTGATTTAGAAGCGGCAGGCTTTTTATCGTCATAGCGAACGTGGTTTGGCATTATCCCCGATCACGTTCGCTTTTTTTATGCCTGCGTTGGGTTAACTGTGCAGTTTGCGGCCGGCAGCGCGATGCCGCATCAATCTCCGTAAGGCGGATCGATCGACTTGGACCAGTGAATGGTTGAAGTTCAATTTTGGGTTTGTCTCAACGGCGTTCGCCACGGTTTCCATTGACGGTCGACTCCATTCAGCCACCTCCTCGTACAGCGATCGGGCGGGTGCTCGTAGCTGATATGCCGGAATAGAACGATTTGCCTTAATGGGGAACTAACTTCGCCGGTTAAAGATAGTCCGTCAGTGGAAGCCATCACATCTTCACGGGCCCTGGGGCAGTTTGCCCCGGCCTGGGGCAGAGCTCCCCCGGGAAACACATTCGAATCGCTTCAAACACCGTAAAACACCGCAAAAACCGGTTTGGCACGTCGCTTGCTTTTCCTGGTTGCGACCGAAATGCCATGGCAAGCGACTGCTTTTGCCAGGCTTCTCTTGCTGCCGCTCAAAGTCGACCGCGGTGGCTTCCATCAATGCAATCTCATCCTCCTTGGAGACTTCCATGCGTTCGACTGCTAAGAAACGTTCGATGTTGTTGGGACTGATCCTGACATCGGCAATCGGATTTGGTTCCGGAGCCGCTTACATGACCGCCGATGCTTCTTCAAAAACCGCACCGGCGAAGATGATGGACAACCTACCGGCCGAGACGCTGGATGCGATTCATTCGGCCAACAATCTTTCGATGGCTTTTCGAGCGGTGTCCGAGCATGTGATGCCGTCATTGGTAGCGATCGAAAACCGCCCTGCTGTCGCTGTGGCAAAAGGCAACAAGATGATTCGCCCATCGGCTGATCCGTTCGGCGGACAAAACCCGTTCAAGGGAACGCCGTTCGAAGACATGCTGCGTGACTTCGAAGGCATGCGGCGATTTGAAGTTCGGCCGGACGGCAAGATGATCCCCAAAGGGTTTGGAGATCGAATGCCCCACCGCGCACGCGGGATCGGTTCGGGGGTCGTGATCGACGCATCTGGAATCATTTTAACGAACAATCACGTGGTGACCGGCGGCGGCGAAGTCACAGTCAAGCTTAACGACGGACGGGAGTTCGTTGCGAGCCAGGTTTGGACGGATCCCGATACCGACATCGCGGTGGTCAAAATCGAAGGTGCAAGCGGGTTGGTGCCAGCGGCCCTTGGAAACAGCGATGATACGGAAATCGGAGACTGGGTGATTGCGATGGGGCAGCCATTCGGTTTGGAAAGTAGCGTCACGGCTGGCATTATTAGCGCGAAGCATCGTGGTATTGGAATCACCGCGCGGGAGAACTTCTTACAAACCGATGCGGCGATCAATCCCGGAAACAGTGGCGGTCCATTGGTCAACCTGAAAGGTGAAGTGATCGGGATTAACACCGCAATCAGTTCACGCGGGGGCGGCAATGACGGTATAGGTTTCGCCGTGCCATCAAATTTGGCTCACTGGGTCAGCGATCAGCTACGTGAACACGGAACCGTTAAACGGGCTTATTTAGGTGTCGGAATTCAACCGATCACCCAGGCGTTAGCGGGTGAGCTAGGCGTACAGCCGCGTGGCGGAGTGTTGATTACCGACGTTTACGATCAAACTCCGGCGGCAGAGATGGGACTCGAGTCGGGTGACGTCATCGTACGATTCGGCGACAAGGAAGTTCGAACGCCTCAAGCACTACAATTGGCGGTCGAGCGGTCGCCGGTCGGTGAAAAGATTGCCGTAGCCGTCGTCCGCGATGGCAAGGAAATCTCGCTCACCTACCGCGGTACGGAGGCCAAGAAGGGATTTTTTGATCGTGGGAAAAAGGCCGAGAAACCTTCGGCAGTCGAACCTGATGCGACCGAAATTGAAGATTTCGGCCTTGAGGTAGCGGCGCTCGATTCGGCAATCGCGAAATCGTTAGAAATCGATGCCGATCGCGGTGTCGTAATAACCGGGGTCGAGGAAGGTTCGCCATCCGCCGAGGCAGGATTGAAGCCGGGAATGGTGATCACCGAAGTCGATCGCACGGAAGTCAACGACGTCAAATCGTTTGAAGCGGCGATGAAAGAAACCGAGGACGACACGGCATTGCTGTTGGTCAAAAGCGAGCGTGGATCACGATTCGTGGTCGTCAAGCGAAACTGATTCCCACGAAGGAATGGTTTGTCGTCGAAGTTTTACAACGGGGCCATGCAGCCGATGCATTGGCCCCGTTCTTTTTGGTAAATAGTCTTTTAGGGCAATCGATCGTGTTCACGTTGATCGTTGCACCTTGCACCGACCGTTTTTGTTCCTGTACCGTTTTCTACGACCGAACATGCCATGCGACTCGCCGCAAAACTGATTTTGCTGTTTCTCTGCGGACTGTTTCTAATCGTCGGCGTGTTCGCCTTTGCCACCGTACGTCGGGAAAAACAAGCGACGATCGAACAGCACCAACGCTATGCCACCGAGTTGGCCGAAATGCTCAAACAGCAGCAGGAGCAATCGAGGCAGCAATCGAGAGAAAGTCCCGAACGCTCGGACATAATCACGAATCCTAATCGCCAAACTTCGTATCCTCCGCTGGCAACTACGACGCAGCGTTTGATCCAAATCCGACGTGTCGAATTGGCGTCGGACGAACGCAGCCGGCAGCCTCACGCGCCGATCGATCAAATTTTCTACAGCCAGCGGGTGACCACCGTCACGGTATCGGAGCCGGAGGGCGTCGATCGACTGTATACCTACGTTCCCGTCGATCCGGAATCGTCAGCATCGGGTGAGAGGCCGGACGAAAAAGCAGAGCGTGAACACTTTGAAGTTAGCGCGCCAGACGTCGACAGCGAAAACCGTGTACGGCGAGCGCTGAGTGACACGTTGCTGACGCTGCTGAGTGTGGCTGGGCTGTCCGCGTTAGTTGTCTATTTTGGCGGCGTGCGAATGGTGGGACGTCCGCTGCAGCGACTGATCGATCGCGTTAATCGTATAGCCGAAGGTGACTTGTCCGAACGAATCGAAATTCATTCACACGACGAATTGGCAGACTTGGCCGTCGCCATCAACGCAATGTGCGACCGGCTAAATCGCCAACGCGATAAGATTGAATCTGAAACGGCGGCTCGACTAGCCGCGGTCGATCAACTTCGGCATGCCGATCGGCTGCGTTCGGTCGGCCGGATCGCTGCCGGCGTGGCTCACGAAATCGGGACGCCGCTAAACGTGGTCGCGGGCCACGCGGAACTGATCGAAGCGGGCGAATTGTCGGGCGAGGCTATCCGTAGCAGTTGTCGGCAAATTCGTACCCAGTGCGACCGGATTACAAAGACCATTTCGAGTCTGCTGGCCTTCGCGAGAAATGGTTCGTCGAGTCGACAAAAGGCAGACTTAAGTCAAATCATTGAGGACACCTGTCAGCTTCTTCAGCCGATCGCGCGGAAGACGAATTCGACCATCGAAACATCATTTAGCGGAGACGACTTAAGTGCCGAAGTCGACAGCGGGCAGATGCAGCAAGTCCTCACGAACTTGATTAGCAACGCACTTCAATCCAGCCAAAACGCGGTCCGTGTCCATGTGTCGGCAACGTCACCCCAGGAATCTTCAGAGGTCTTGATCGTGGTCGCCGACGACGGTGATGGAATCTCCGCAGAACATTTGAATCAATTATTCGATCCGTTTTTTACGACCAAAGACATTGGCGAGGGCACCGGCTTGGGGCTTTCGATCGTTCATGGCATCGTTCATGAACATGGGGGACGCATCGAAGTGTCCAGCCAGCCGGGTAGCGGTGCAGCATTTACGGTGCACTTGCCAAAGCAGTCTAATAACGAAGAAGGGGCGAATGACCAGGGCTAGTGCATTGTTCCAATTCAGCATCAGCCGTATGGCGTTAGCCACGGTTTCGCAGCTCCAGTCCGGCATCAACCATAGAGCGTTCGCCACGGTTTCGAAGCAATCACCTGGGTTCACACCGGTCGGCTGAAAACTCGCACTTGAAGTTTCAATTTGAACGCAGCATTAGCAATGAAGTATGCAACGCAGCCATGAATGAAAACGCCTCCCCAGACGAGAAATCTTCCGAAACAATCATGATCGTCGACGATGACAAGTCGATGTGTGATCTGGTCCAAGCCGCATTGGTCCTCAGTGGTTTCGACACCATGGTTTGCCAAAACGCAAACCAAGCGATCGAGCGATTGCATGAGCGAAACGTGGATGTCGTATTGACTGATGTGCGAATGCCCGGAACATCGGGGTTGGAACTGTGCCGTCAAATACATGCATTGCGCCCGGACATTCCGGTCGTGGTGATGACCGCTTTCGGCAACCTGGAAACCGCCGTCGAAGCGATCCGGGGCGGCGCTTACGACTTCGTGACCAAGCCTGTCGAAATGCAGGTGTTGCGGATGGTGATCCAACGCGCCGCGCAGCATCGCAGTTTATCAGAGCAGATTCGTCTTCTCGCCGAGAACCAAGAGCATTCGGGTGACTTCCCCGACTTGATCGGTCAGAGCGAAGTGATGGACCATCTGCGAGATCAGATTCGCCGTGTTAGCCCTAGCGACGCGCCGATCTTGATCACCGGAGAAAGCGGTACCGGGAAAGAGGTGGTCGCCAAATCAATTCACCGATTGAGCGGTCGAAGTGATCAGCCTTTCGTTGCCGTTAACTGTGCGGCGATATCGGAGTCATTGATTGAAAGCGAATTGTTCGGTCATGCGAAAGGTTCTTTCACCGATGCGCGAACCGATCGAAAGGGTTTGTTCCTCGAGGCGCAAGGTGGGACGCTGTTTTTAGACGAGATCGGAGACATGCCGATGAGCATGCAGGTCAAACTGCTTCGCGCACTCGAAGAATCACGTCTGCGTCCGGTCGGCGGGGACCGAGAAATTGAATTTGATGTGCGAGTGCTAGCCGCGACCAACCGTGATTTGGAGTCTGCCGTCGAGTCAGGAGACTTTCGCCAAGATCTTTTCTTTCGAATCAACGTCATTCAGTTGTCGCTGCCGCCGCTTCGCTCGCGAGGAACCGACGTTTTGGAATTAGCCTTGCACTCGATCGAACGGTTTGCAAAGCAAGCCGGAAAGCAAGTTTCCGGGATCTCTAAACCCGCAGTCGAAAAGTTATTATCGTACCGTTGGCCCGGGAACGTTCGTGAGTTGAGGAACGTGATGCAGCGTGCCGTCGCACTGACGCAATACGATTCGATCACCATCGAAGATTTGCCCGAAAAAGTCCGCGAACACCAGCCATCGACCGTTTTTATCGGCGGCGATGATCCTTCCGAGTTGATGTCGCTGGAAGATTTGGAAGAACGATACATCGAACACGTATTGCAAGCGGTCGAAGGCAACCGAACTCAGGCGGCGAAGATACTGGGGGTCGATCGCAAAACGCTCTATCGCAAACTGAAACGCAAAGACGACGAAGACTGATGCGATCGGATATGATGTCGGACTCTCAATCACCAACTGTCCCACCATCACGATTTACACGATGAATCTCAACCGTCGATCACTGATTGCTTCCACCGTGTCTGCCGCCGCGCTTTCACAGTTTGCGATGGCCAACATGTTTGCCGACGAATCGGCTTCCGGAAAACGGCGATTCACGATTGATTTGCGTTGGGGAAGCATTGGGGTAAAAGCGAATCAAAACGAAGCGATCGAGTTGGCTGAGAAGCATGGCTTCGAATCGGTCGCGGCGTCACCCCAGGCGCTCGCGGCACTTACGGATGACGAGAACGCCGAATTGTTGGCCGAACTAAAACGACGAAAACTCGTTTGGGGGTCGAGCGGCTTACCGGTACAGTTCCGCGAAGACGAAGCTCGGTTTAAAAAGGATCTGGCGGAATTACCCCGACTAGCCGCAGCGTTGCAGCGTGCGGGGGTCGATCGGATGGGCACTTGGATCATGCCCGGACACGACGATCTGACCTACCTGGAAAACTTCAAGCAACACGCGTCCCGTCTCCGTGAGATTGCCAAGGTCCTTCAAAACCATGGTTTAAGGTTCGGGCTAGAGTACGTCGGCACGCCAACGCTGCGGCACGGTCGCCGATACTCGTTCGTTCATACGATGAAAGAAACAGCGGAATTGCATGAAGCGATCGGCGTCTCCAACATTGGCTTCGTGCTTGACACGTGGCATTGGTACACTGCCGGGGAGACAGCCGACGACATTCGTTCTTTAGACGCAAAGCAGATTGTCGGTTGTGACTTGAATGATGCCCCCACCGGTATTCCGATCGATGAACAACTTGACAATCGTCGTGAACTTCCCGTCGCGACGGGCGTGATCGATACGAAATCATTCGTCCAGGCATTGATCGATGTCGGCTATGTTGGGCCCGTTCGAGCTGAGCCGTTCAATCAAGCATTGAATCGGATGGACAACGATCCCGCATGCGCGGCGGTTTCGAAAGCGTTGCACGCTGCTGTTTCATTGTAGCGGCGATCTCCGATGATTAGTCTATTCAGCTAGCGCGGGCTCGATCACCTTCTGATAGTTGGACTAGCCACATGGCTTTTGCCGCGATTTCGGTGCAATAACAGGGGTGAACGACCGTCGGCTGATGAGTCGAGTCCAAACTTTCCAATGACACGGAACCGAAGCCGCGTTTCACGTTATGAAAGCCGCGTGCGATAGCGTTTGCGTTCACCGCAGGTGCTTTTCTGCCGAGCGATAGGACTGGCGATTTCAATGAGGGCAACCAAGATCGCGTCAACACTCAGAGTGATTCCTTGACCGTGATGGGCGTCGCATGGTTCAGACGTTTGACATCTGTTTTCGGCACTGCGGACAAATCGCCCAAATGATCATTGCTGTCTGGTCGTTCGTCAGTGCGTCGGATCGCTGAACCAATTGATCGGCTTCGACCCAAACTCCGTTTTTCAGCTGAAACAGATTGCACATACTGCACTGGCGGATGGTGAATGATCCCTGAAATGCGTGCGCCAAACGCTGCTCACGCTCCGAACGTTTGACGATGGATTCGGTGCGGCTGATAAACAAGACATGCCCATCGACACGCCCTTCAATCGTCATCCGCATGTAGCGTCGGAACAATGGCGAGTCACATCGGAAAGCGAAATCGATCCGCTCTTGTGTTTTCCGGACGCGTTCGATCAGTTTCCGATAGATGTTTTGCAGGCCTCGGTCACGGACATAGTCCCAGATCGGTTTGCCGAGGACTGATTCGGGATGCAAAGATTGCCCGGCGTCATTTAGATTGGCGAACTCGGCCCACTGTTCGTTCAAATCCGTTAGCCGATCGTCTGCATCAATCGCATACGTCACAATAGGAAGTTGGTCAGGCATGGGCGCTACTTTGGCAGGAGGCCGGTCAGTCGGGCGATTGTGCGAATGAATTGAGTCCGGTTGATTGGTTTGGCCATGTGTTCGTTGCATCCGGACGCCAACGCTTCTTCGCGATCCGACGCCATTGCCGAAGCACTTAGCGCCAAGATCGGTCCGATGTAGCCTTCGTTACGCATCCGAGAAGCGGTTTCGTATCCATCCATCTCGGGCATTTGAATATCGGTGACGATACAGTCGAATGGGGCACCGGCACTGCTAGCTGCCACGGCCTTCTCTAGTCCGTCTTGGCCATTCTCGGCCGTCGTGACTTGGGCGCCGGCATCGACGAGCAGGTGTTCGGCGATGAAACGAATGTCACGGCGATCGTCTATCACCAAGATTTTTTTATGCGTTAGGCTCGGCAGTTTTCTCAGTTGAGGGAGTGATTCCTGGCACACGACTTCTCGCCCGGGCTGCCAGGGCAAGTTGACGGTGAAAGTCGTTCCTTTCTCGACGACACTTTCGACCGTGATCGTTCCATTCATCTGGTTGACCAACTGTCTCGTAATGGTCAGGCCGAGCCCTGTTCCTTCGTGCTTGCGGATCGACGAATCGTCGGCTTGGCAGAAGGGTTGAAACAATTGTGGCAACGTCTGTTCGGCAATTCCACAACCATCGTCGGAGACGGCGATGGAGAATTCGTCGCCTTCGCGTTTGCAAGCCAACACGACTTGACCTTCGGGAGCGAATTTTACGGCGTTCGTCAACAGATTGAGAACAATCTGACGCAATCGCCGTCGGTCGCTGCGAATGCAGGCCGAAGTCGATTTGTCGAGATTCAACCGAAGTTCGACGTTATTCCGTTCCGCCTTAGGCAACACCGTATTGTGGCATTCCATCAGTAGGTCTGCCAAATCGAAATGGTCTTCGTCAAGTTCGAGGTTGCCTGATTCGATCTTCGACAAATCTAGGATTTCGTTGATCAGGTTCAGCAAGTGTTGTCCATTGCTGCGAATGATGTCGATCGCATTTCGGTTATCGGGGTCGTTGAGTTGCTCATCTAGGATGTCGGCAAAACCAAGGATCGATGTCATCGGGCTGCGGATTTCATGGCTCATTTTAGCCAGGAAATCGCTTTTGGCTCGGTTGGCATTTTTTGCCGATTCGACGGCCGCGGCGAGTTCCCGTTCGGCTCGCTTCAATGAAGTGACATTGGCGGCGGACACATAAAAGCCAACGACATGGCCTTTGCGATTGACGTCAGGGATATAAGAAACGGTAAGGTGAATCACACCGTTGGGCGTAGGCAGTTCTTGCTCGAAGAACTGCGAGTGTCCTTCGAGCACCGCCCTGATATGAGGTTTGCTGTTCTGATACGCTCGCGGACCGATGACGTCACGAACCGATCGTCCGAGCACTTCGTCGCGGTCACATCGTAGCCAATCAAAGTACGCTTGGTTGGCGTATTGATAAACCTCATCACTGCTGACATAGGAAACGAGAATGGGGACGGCATCGATGGCCCGTTGCAATCGCCGCTGATACTTTTCGGCGAGCCTTCGTGATTCGACGAGGCGGGTGATGTCGGTCAACGTCACGATGACGCCGGCAATCCGATCTTCGATTGTGTATGGATGTATCCGCAATACATAATGATGATCGTGAACGTCCTCGACTTCTTGTTCGAACTTCTCGCCGTCGCGAAGCACTTTTTCAGTCAGTTCGTTAAGTTGATCGACCTTTAAACTATGCGAGAACGTTCTTAACGGCCGGCCTATATCTTGTGCACGCAGATCAAAAATGGACGCGACACGCGGAGTAAAACGTCGAATCGCAAGTGAGCTGTCAAGGAAGATGGTCCCAATATCGGTGCTTCCGAAGAGATGATTGATGTCATCATTCAACTCCCGTAGCTCGGCGTTCTTGTTTTGGTACTCGACGTTGACGGTGTGCAGCTCTTCGTTAACGCTGTTAAGTTCCTCGTTGGTACTCTGTAGCTCTTCGTTGGAGGAGATCAATTCTTCGTTAGTCGACTGCAACTCTTCGTTGCTCGATTCAAGTTCTTCGATTGTCGCTTGTAAGTTTTCACGCGAGTGAAGCAATTCTTCCTCGAGTGTCTTAATTCGTTCGTTGAGCTCTCGATCATCATGCGACATTTTCATCATGGTTGCATCGGAGTCGCCGTCTTTGCGAGTTTCCGTGCGGATCGATTCGCGGACGGTGAAACGGACGAGGTAAAGCGGTGTTTCCTCGGAGTCACCAGGGACCGGATCAATAATGACATCCAGGTCACCCCGGTTTCCCGACGGCAAAAGGACGCCGGTAACGGGCAACTTGACTTTGGTTTTGTCTTTTTGCACCCTGCGAAACAAGGCCGATAGCGGTGCTTGTAGATCCGCCGGGGCGACATCCAATAGATCGTTGCTAAACAGTCGACGGGGGACACGCAAAAAGCGTTCGATTCCGCCAAAGCTTTCCAATACTCGGCGATGTGAATCGATCAAGACCGTTGCCGGCATCATGTGATCGAGGATGCGATCGTAATTTCGCAGACGTTCCCGCTGCGGCGATCGATCGGGTTGAAATGAATAGGGTTCGATCAACGACTTCGGTTGAATTTGTAGCGGTAGATCGATGCCATGTGGGAGTTTCGAATCATTTCGTTTGGAGTAAACCTTGCACCGCTCGTCGACAGTTGCAAATTCCTCACTCAATCGACCGGTGGTTTCGCTAGGGCCGAGAAACAAAATTCCATTGCGTCGCAGGCCAAAATGAAACATGGACATCGCTTTTCGCTGACCGTGAAGATCAAAGTAGATCAAAAGGTTGCGGCAAGAGATGAGATCGATATCGGTGAATGGCGGGTCTTGAAGGACATTATGAATCGCGAACACAACCGACGAACGAATTTCCTTGCAGATGTAATAGCCTTCCCCACTTCGATTGAAAAAGTTTTCGAGCCTGGGTAGCGAGACGTTCGTAAGGGCGTCGGACGGATAGTAACCCTGCGTAGCGATTTTGATCGATCCAGGGTGGACGTCACTGGCGAACACCTTGAATTCGACCGGCGATTTCAAACGCTCCCGGGCTTCGTGCAATGCCATCGCCATCGAATAGGCTTCTTCACCGGTCGCACAACCGGCAATCCAGACACGAACGCCTCGTTTGGGATCTGCCTTGACGAACAGATCATCGAATACTTTCGATTCCAGGTAGTCCCAACACGACGGATCACGAAAGAACTTCGTGACACCGATCAGCATGTCGCGATAGAGTTCGTCCAATTCATCGGTTTCCCGGTTCAGAATGTCGATGTATTCGGACAGCGTTTGAACCCCGCGAAGCGCCAGTCGGCGATCCAGTCGGCGCGTCACCGTCGATGGTTTGTAGTTGGCGAAGTTGATTTGGCAGTGGTCTCGCAACAGCCGAAAGATTTGTTGTTGTTCATCGTCATGAGACGAAAATGCGCTCGATTCATGATCCGATTGACGATCAAAGAACCATCGCTTGAGCGAATCACCCATCGACTCCGGCGGTAGCGTGAACTCGACGACGCCCGTCGCCGCGGCGGCCGTCGGCATGCCGGAAAACTTCGCGCTCGCCTCCGACTCCACAATCACCAAACCACCCGAGCGATAAATCTCGACGATACCGCGAGAGCCATCACTACCGGTTCCCGAAAGCACGATACCGGCTTTGATCACATCAGTGTTCTCAGCAAGCGAGCGAAAAAAACGATCGATCGGTAAGTGGGGAACTTCGCCACGGATTTGATCGTGCAGCCGAATCGTGAGGCCATCGAGCGTGATTTCCTTTTTCGGAGGCATCACATAAACATGACTCCGCTGAAGCGTTTGCCCCTCGCTGGCAATGGAAACCTGCATCACGGTGTGGCGTTTTAAAAGCGCATCCATCATCGTCTCGTGATCCGGAGACAAGTGCTGGACGACCACATAGGTTGCCTCGAACGATGGATCGATCCGATCAAAGAAACGCTCTAAAGACTCGAGACCACCGGCGGAGGCTCCAATTCCGACGATGAAACGCGGTAACGCCGTCGATTCAGAAGGTTCACTAATTTCGTTGGGCATTCGATGGGTTCAAAAATTCACAGGTAGCAGACAAGCGACCACGACAAGCATCCGCGATTGTATCAATGGAAGTGTATCAGCCGGAGAATGGGCTCCCCAAGGGCATCGTCTGAAGCAAGATCTCTCGTTTCTATGATGCACAACTGACATTGCTCCATCGTTACGGCCGATCCACACCGGTATTTTGTGTATCGGCTGACGACGGTTTCTCGTTTGGCACAGGGGCTCGTCTGGGAAGGGGGAGGAGAATGCGGTCTTGAGCTTGCGCATCACACCAGTGATTTATGGTACAATTTGCGGCGTTGTAGGAGCCATTTCTGACCCCGCCGCTAGAGCTTTGCTCCGTCGACAGGCGACAAGGATTTGGCCCTGCAACCGGCGTTCCATCACTGCCGCCTTCCTCCCCGCTCGCCAGGTCGCCGCATCCAATGCATTCGAATTGGCTGTCTGCTGTTGTACGCGTCTTCGTGCTGATTTTGATACCGTCAATGCTGGCGGTTGGAAACGACACGACTGTTTTGGACCTGACGCAGGTCGAATTTTTTGAAAAAGAAGTACGACCACTGCTGATCGAACATTGCTTGGATTGTCACGGCGGCGACGAAGCCGATGGGGGGCTTTCGCTCGACTCGTTTGACCGAATCATGAAAGGTGGCGATTCTGGGGCCGCCGCGGTTCCGGGCGATATCAGCGGCAGCTTGATGATCGAAGCCGTTCGTTATCAAAGCGAGCGATTGCGAATGCCACCTTCGGGAAAACTGACCGACCCACAAATCAAAGTTTTCGAGCGCTGGGTCGAATTGGGCTTGCCCGATCCCCGCAAGCCCATGCTTCCGGAGGAGCCTCCTCCCCAGCCGGTGGCCGGCAACCAGACCAGTGATCCCGATGCGATCGAATCATTTTGGTCGTTTCAGCCGATTCGGTCGGTGCCTTTGCCCGGAGTCAAAGATTCCGACTGGGTGAAGACACCGATCGACCGATTTGTTCTTGCGAAATTGGAGGCGAATCGGCTGCAACCAGCGCCGGCGGCAGATCGCCGAACACTGATTCGCCGTGTCTATCACGACTTGGTCGGTTTGCCACCAACGCCAGAGCAGATTGATGCGTTTCTAACCGATCAGTCTGACGAAGCATTTACGAAAGTGGTCGACGAATTGTTGCAGTCTCCCAGCTATGGTGTGCGTTGGGGGAGACATTGGTTGGACGTTGCCAGGTATGCCGATTCCAATGGACTCGACGAAAACCTGGCTTTTGGAAACGCGTGGCGATATCGCGATTACGTCGTCGATTCGTTCAACCGCGATAAACCGTTCGATCAATTCGTGATCGAACAAATCGCCGGGGACTTGGTACCTGGGGCGACAACCGAGACTATCTCCGGAACGGGGTTTCTTGCCCTGGGCGCAAAAGTTCTCGCCGAACCAGATCGTGAAAAGTTGATGATGGACACCATCGACGAACAAATCGACACGATCGGCAAGGCATTCATGGGAATGACGCTCGGCTGCGTGCGATGCCATGACCACAAATTCGATCCACTGACACAAGAAGACTACTACGCACTGGCGGCAATTTTCAAAAGCACGCAGACCTTTGCCGATAGTCGCACCGGAGCGATTAAACACTGGTATGAACACTCTTTGGTGACCCAAGATCAACTCGCGGTGTTCAAACAGGTCGACTCCGAGATTCAGAAAGCGAAACAAGCGGCGGCATCGTACAAGTCGACTCAGATCAATCAGCTGCGTCAGGAAGCGAGAACGAAGGCAACCGAATACTTGGTCGCCTGCACGATGATTGATCCACAGCAAACACTGATCGAAATCCAATCCGTGGCGGAACGGTTCGACTTGCATTCACGGGTGCTTCATCATTGCCGTCGGCACCTGGAATTTCATCGTGATGACGCTGTCTTTGTGCCGTGGCATTCGATAGACCGACAAGGATTATCGCAACAGGCTCGCGCCGAGGAAGTACGCTCGTACTATCAGCCACTTTTCCAGGCCGCGTCGGCCGTCGCCAAACCTGGATCACAGGAACAGATCGACGCAGATTCCGATCGCGACGCATTGATCCAGCAGGCTCGTACCGCACTGAACGACGCGACGGGGTTTCTTGCGATCCCTGCCAAGCCGGAGTATGCCTTCACGCCCGATGTCCTGGCGGAGTACCACCGTCTGATGGAAGTCGCGAGGAAGATCGAAAGCAACGCGCCGGACGAACCCGCCGTGATGGCTGTTAGTGAAATGGCGACCGAAGAATCGATTCCGATCCATATCCGAGGAAGCCATCTGAATCTTGGGGAAGACGTCAAACGAGAGTTTCCCGCGGTGCTTCGTTTCAGCGACGTTCGTCCCATTTTTCCTTCCAACCAGAGCGGGCGTTTGCAGCTCGCCCGTTGGATCGCGAGTTCTCGCCATGCGCTGACTTCTCGAGTGTTCGTCAACCGTGTTTGGGGATGGCACTTTGGTGTTCCGCTGGTCAAGACGACCGAGAACTTTGGATTGCTCGGTGATCGTCCCAGCCATCCCGAATTGCTTGATTGGTTGGCGATCGAATGGATGCGATCGGGGTGGTCGGTAAAGCAATTGCACCGGATGATCGTGTTGTCGGCAACCTATCAAATGCGATCCGATCATCCCGACGTCGAACGGATCGCGGTACTGGATCCTGAAAACAGAATGCACTCCCATGCCAACGTGCAACGCTTGTCCGCTGAATCGATCCGAGACAGTTTGCTTTCGGTTTCCGGGCTACTCAATCAGGAGCTTGGTGGCAAAACGGTACCACTGCGTAACCGGCAGTTTGTTTTCGATCACACGTCGGTCGATCATACGACGTATGAGACTCATCGCCGGGCCGCTTACCTACCGATCATTCGCAACAACCTTTGTGGATTTCTTTCGCAATTCGATTACCCCAATCCGACAACGCCGACCGGTCATCGATCGCAATCGGTCGTGGCCCCGCAAGCGTTGTTGATGATGAATCACCCGCTGGTCATCGAAGCCGCATCGCACTGGGCGTCACAAATGCGGCAATCCAAACTGACCGATCAGCAGCGTGTCGAACGGAGCTACCTTGCCGCGTTCGGCCGCCCGCCCGAGCCGAACGAAGTCCGGCGAGCGATCGACTTTCTGACGCAATCACAGCTATCTCCCCAACAAGCGTGGGTTGCATTTTGCCAAAGTCTTCTTGCCGCCAACGAGTTTATTTATCTGCGATGAAACGACACGTCCAACCATTTGAAGCGATGCCGAACGACATTGCCGGCGACCGTCGGCGATGGTTGCGCACCAGTGCGATCGGATTTGGGCATTTGGCATTCGCATCGATGCTACCGAACGCCAGCACCGCGGATCCGCCGTCGACACGGACGACGGCAGGCCCGAGCGATGGCGAGACGGTCGTCGCACATCACCCGGCACGCGCAAAACGCGTCATCTTTTTGTTTATGAAGGGTGGCCCTTCACACGTCGACACATTCGACCCGAAACCGATGCTCGATCGTGACGATGGGAAGCCATTGCCGTTTGATTTACCGCGGGTCACGTTTGCCAAACAAGGCAATTTGCTTAAGAGCCCCTGGAAGTTTCATCGTCATGGCGAATCCGGTTTGCCGGTCAGCGAGTTGTTTCCCAACGTTGCTCGGCATATCGATGACTTGTGTGTTCTGCGATCGGTCCACGGCACGAATCCCGCCCACGGCGGTGCGGCCTTAAAATTACACACCGGCAGCGACCAATTCGTGCGACCGAGCTTCGGAAGTTGGCTCGTTTATGGGTTGGGAAGTGAGAACGATAACTTGCCAGCGTTTGTGACAATCTGCCCAACGTTGGCTCATGGTGGCGTCAACAATTGGGGGTCGGCTTTTTTGCCGGCGCATTGCCAGGGAACACCCATCGGCAATGCCAGTCGGGCGGCCGCGGAGTCCAAAATTGAATACATCAGCCATCCAAGTTTGGACCGAACGCAACAGCGACGGCAGTTAGATTTGATCTCCGCAATGAACCAAGACCATCTACGACAAGTGGGGCCGAATGCATCATTGGAAGGACGCCTGCGATCATTCGAACTCGCGTATCGAATGCAGACCGAAGTCCCCGAAATTCAAGACCTGACGTCGGAAACGCAGACAACTCGCCAGCTTTACGGATTGGACGATCCGGTCACCGCCGACTTTGGCCATCAGTGCCTGCTCGCTCGCCGGTTCGCCGAACGGGGCGTCCGGTTCATCCAAGTCACTCATAGCGATAGTGAAGTCCAGTGGGACCAGCACGGCAACCTCTACCAAGGTCATTCAAAGAATGCCGCCGAAGTGGACAAGCCAATCGCGGGGTTGCTCGCCGATCTTAAAGCCCGCGGCTTGTTGGATGACACGTTGGTGTTATGGGGCGGCGAATTCGGACGGACGCCGACCGCCCAAGGCAACAACGGCCGCGATCATAATCCCCACGGATTCACGATGTGGATGGCCGGCGGGGGTGTTAAAGGCGGTTTTGCCTATGGCGCGACTGATGACTACGGCTACTACGCCGCAGAAAACAAGATGCACGTCCACGACTTGCACGCGACGTTACTCCACCTGATGGGAATCGATCACGAGCGTTTGACGTATCGTCACGCCGGTCGTGACTTCCGGCTGACCGACGTCGCCGGCCATGTGGCTCACAATATCTTGGCATGATCGAACCCTGCACGCGGCACTAACGCCGCGATTCGTTCCTCCGCCCGAGTTTGCTAGCGGCGCCGCCAAAGCCGCTCAATGATCCACAGACTTAAGTTGGACGAATCGCTTTGCTACGCTCGACGGCGTTTCCTAACTGATACGATCGCGCCGAGTCCCAACCAAAACATGGCGGAGGTCGGTTCTGGCACGGTACCGCTGCCACCAGTGCTGCCGTTGTTGATCGAAATAATGATGTTGTCGATCGACCAAGATTCGTCCCCGAATTGCTGAATTCCTGCCCCACTGGTAAACCAGCGAATTGTCAAGGTATTCGAGGTATGTGCGATGTTCGTAAACGTCGGATCCTTTGACATGTCATAGGCTGAGTCGTCGAAAATGCCACCTCCAAATCCCAATGGAACTCTGCTGGCCAGTTCCACTCCTGCAGGAGGCACGTAGGATTGTTCCGCCGCGTCAAAGTTGTCGAAGGTCTCGCTGAACACCACCGATCCGTCGACCGAGACATTGAAAATATCAGGTGAAACCGGTGGGGTGTCCGGACTTCCATCCCACGAGTCAATAATCCCCAACGAGAATCCGATGTCGATACTGGTGTGTGGGGCGAGCCCGCTTAGGGTGAGTGTGGTGACTGCGTTGGGCGTCCCATTTTCCAGCATCCATGAACCAAATCCATGGTTCGAGTAAGTTTGGGTTCCGACGCGTCCCGCACCCGCTGTAACGGTGATTTCGGTCGGCACAGAACTCTCGAAATCCTCTTGGAATATGACGCCGGCATGGACGTGCGAGACCACAAAATAAGAGAGAAGCATTGACAAGAAAGCAACACGCATCTGAGAACTCCTAAGCAGGCTCGGGCTCGAGTGTTATTTACAACGCTGAAATTGATTGCATATCCGCCTGTTCAGGTATTTTGAGCCCCCTTTCCCCATGGGTCAATCAATATTTTCCGGATTACAGGAATAACCGGATTTGTCCGAAGCTATGTGGATCAGGCAATAGCTCTCCGCGAAGAAAGGAACGGCCAAGGGCGCGAGCTTCGCGGCCTTTCCGAAGATTCGGCGGGAATCACCGGTTGATCTAGGCGATCACACAATCTTCTATTGCCGGCGCCCCAGCGCGGTGATCCGCATGCTTAATCTACAAACGCAAATTCGTTCGAGATCAGCATCGCTTGCACCAATTGACCTAAGCGGTCCAGCGGCTCGATGGGGGCGACCGAAACGGGACCGGAGAAGTCGGTCATTGAATTCCCTTGATAGAGTTCTCCGTCATCGCCTTCGAGTAGAATCGAACAACGGAAGTTAAAACTATCGAAGCTGTCGGAAGCTTGCGGCGAAACTACGAAGTCGACCGTTTCACCGGCGTGGACTTTCGTTCGCAAAGCTTCGAATGATCGCGTGCCATTCTGTTTGCTTTCGCGAAACAAGAGTTCGTCGTTCGCCCAGATCGCGAGTTGGACTCCGTCGCCCTTGTCATTGGAATGGCGAATCCTGCCTTCCAGAGTCACTTCCCCGTCGGCCGGAACGGTCCAACGTCGGACAACGGAATGACGCCGCCCAGGATGCCCGTTCTCTTTACCCAGCGACGCATAACCTAGTTCGGATTCCGATGGAAGTTGGTCTGCGTCTTGCCAGACCGCTCCGACAAACTTTTTTAGTTCAGTGAACTGGTCAACGCGGCCGTCATCATTCGCAGGCGAGGTGCCGTATCGCCAAGCAAGTCTTGAATCGAACGAGGGTTTCGTTTTCGCGACCGGTTCGGCGAGGTATGCCACCGCGGCTTGAAGTTCGACGTTGCTGGGCGATCGGGCGTAAATCTGTCGGAATGCTTCGATTGCTTGTTGTTCGGCGTCAGCATGTTGCTGTCTCAATTGACCTGCCAAGTGATTTGCCAAAATCCCGATTTGAGGATGGTTCATCAAGAACAACGCCTGCTGAGGGACAGTCGTTAAATAGCGTTTCGGCGCGTGACTGTCCGGCGATGCCATGTCGAACGTTCGAAACATTGACGGCAGGTTCTGCCGGTCGATCATGGCGTAGAGCGTTCGTCTGGAAACCGGTCGTTCGAGATGGATTTCAACCGGCGCACCACCGACTTGTCGGTCGAGTTTTCCGCTTACAAAGGTCAGCGAATCGCGAAGTGATTCGAAGTCGCGTCGCCGACGATTACCGCGAGCGAGGTAGCGATTGTCCGGATCGACATCAAAAGCGTTTTGATCGAGGGTAGTTGCGGATTGAGCATAAATGCGTGACGTGACAATTCGTCGAACCAGTCGCTTGACACTCCAGTGTTGACTGAAGTCGGCGGCTAACTCGTCGAGAATCTTGACGCTCGGTGGTGCTTCGGTCCGAACACCAAAGTCGCTGGTCGAATCGACGAAGGGACGTCCGATCAATTTCATCCACAGTCGGTTGACGAAGACACGCGCGAAGAGCGGGTTGTTTTCATCGGCGATTCGTTCGGCAAGTTCTTTGCGTCCACTGCCATCGCTAAATGGCGTGTCGTTGTTAGACCGCAGGGCCGTGAGGTACTGCCGCGGTGCGATGTCACCTCGGTTTCCGGGTTGACCGCGAAGGAAGACATGACTGTCGCTCGGCGTTTCTTTGTCGACCAACATCAACGGGCTGGGGCCGTCTTCTTTCGCTTCACTGCTTTGGATGATCCCTAGCAGTGAGTAGTAGTCTTTCGTCGGAATGGGATCGAACTTGTGATCGTGGCAACGGGCGCAGGCGACCGTCAGTCCAAGCAGTCCTCTTGTGATCACGTCGATCCGATCATCGATCGTGTCGTAACCATTGAGGTAGCGTCTACCGATTGTCAAGAAACCCATCGCATCCAAATTGCCGTTGGCGTTGTCGGGGTCGATGCGATCGGCGGCCAACTGCAGTCTGACCATTTGATCGAATGGCATGTCTTGGGCGAATGCGTCGATCAACCAATCACGATAACGCTCGCTCCCTTTTAGTCTTCTGTCCTTGCCGGCGAGCGCATATCCGATCGTGTCGGCGTAGCGGGCGACGTCCATCCAGTAGCGTGCGATCCGTTCGCCGTAGTCGGGGGAAGCGATCAGTTGGTCCGCCAAGCGTTCGACTTTGTCGGCAGAGTCCGATTGAACGAAGGTCTGAATCTGTTCGAGCGTCGGAGGGAGTCCGACGAGGTCGTAATACAGACGACGGATCATCTGTTCGTCGTCGACCGGAGTGCTAACTGCCAAGCCTGCTTGGTCCGCGATTTCACGCGCCAGTGAATCGATCACATCATGATCGTCTCGATGCATCACGGCGTGATGCGGTGCGGGCATCGGCGGAACAAACGCCCAATGCGATTGGGGGTCGATGTCCATTGGCGACGTCGACTTGGAACTGGAATTTTTGTCCGTTCGTGGATCCGGGGCCCCCATTTCGATCCACGTTCGTAGCGTCGCGATTTCGGCGTCCTCCAACTTGCCTTCCGGAGGCATTTGATAGTCAACGTTTTCGTAATTGATCGCTTCGATCAACAGACTAGCATCGACATCACCGGGAACAATCGCTGGGCCGGACGCGCCACCTTCGCGACTGACCGCTGCGTTATCGAGTCGCAAACCGCCAGAACTTTCGCCCGCCTCTTCACTGTGGCATTCGTAGCATCGATCGATCAAAAGCGGACGCACTTTCGTTTCGAAAAACGTTTCTTGTTCGGCGGTCAATTTGGACGCCGTGGGTGTATCCGCTTTCGCCAAACGAGGGTGCGTGATCGTTACGAATGTGCCGATCGCAACAAGGGCCGAAGCAAAGGTTCGAATCGTGTGGACGGAGGAACTGCATTGGCAGCCTAGAACGAAATGCCGAAGCACCGTTTGGAATCGGAAGGTCATGGTGGGATCGCAGGCGGGATAAATGATCGATCACAGGCGGGACGCGAGTGGGACGTTCGATTGATCGGGCTCGGATGGCACTGAACGGGCCGGGCAGGTAGGGCCTCTACGATCAATCACTCATGCTCCGTCTAGCCCCAATGTTCGGGTTCGGCTCATCAGCCGACGGGCGTTCGCCCCGGTGATTGCACCTAAACCGTGGCTAACGCCATGCGGCTAATCCCAAAATCAAAGGTTGACGAAGCACTCGTTCATTCACGTCAACTCGCGGACTCCGTCGCAAGCCAATACTTTCGCTCGCATCCAGAGCCGAACGCGTACGCTAACCGGCCACACGTTCTTAGGGCAAACCGGTACTCGTATTCGATGTCGGCATTGTACTCTCCTGGCGGTTCGGACACAGCGTCGAATTCTGGTAATCACGTGAGCCAACATCGATACGACTCGATCGAGACACCACTCTTCTTGCGGCGGTGGCGATCAAGTTGGAAACCGTCCGAAGCGGCGAGGCGATCGCTCTGTCTTTGATCGCTCTGCCTTTGATCAACCAGTCTTCGATCGAGAGGGCTGCTTTCGATCCAGAGACGATGCGATATTTGATCGCCAAGGTCGACAGAGTTTCCACATGTCAAACTTTGCCTAGCTGTCGTCTGCGGATTGGAAAATCGCGGACTCCGGGCAACCGACCGGCAAGAGCGTTTCCAGTTTCACGTTCGATCGACTAGCGTACGTGGGCTACATCGAAGTTCATCGTTTCTTCTTTTTTTTCCCCAAGGAACTCGCTGCCACGATGAATCAGGAAGATTTCAACGGAAACGCCAGCCCCGTCGACCAAGACGCTGTCACCAATCCATCCGAGGATCCAACGCAAGTCGCTGATGAGGCGAGTGCGAAGGCCACTGCGACGACCGAAGCGGAACCCTTGTCGGAAGTCGAGCCTTCTCCCGAAGCAAGCTCCGTCGCCGACGGCGTGTCGGCGATCGAGGCGTCGACGGACGAGGCTTCGGTGACGGGCGATTCGGACGAGTCTGCCGCTGAACCGATCAAAGACGAAGATCTCGATGCTGCTAAAGCAGCTTGGGACAAAGCGGAAAATAACGGTGAAGAGGCTCAATCGCAAGCGATCGCGGCGGAAGACTTGGAACGAGCTAGCGAGCTTGCCGAACCCTACGTCGGACTGTGGAATAAACTGATCAGCACGACGAACTGGGAAAAAGGCAAGATCATCAGCGAGTGGCGCGCCAAGTTGATTGCGTCGGGAGTCGATGCGACCCAGTACAGTGACGAAGCCTGGTCGCGGCGAGTCGGTGGGGTCACGTCCCCGCACGTCGGGCGGCTCCGCCGTGTGTATGAGCGGTTCGGCGACTCTTTTCAGAGCTATGAAAATCTGTATTGGAGCCATTTCCTGGCCGCGCTTGACTGGGAAGACGCACCAATGTGGCTGGAAGGGGCGGCCAAAGAAAAGTGGAGCATCTCGGCGATGCGTGAAAGTCGCTGGAAGGCCGAAGGTGCCGTCGAAAGCAATCGACCGACAGCCAGCCAGATCATCGAAGTCGACACCGACGAGGACGTCACCGACATCACCGAACCGGCACAGGGCGGTGGCAGCAATCGTGAGTACGACAACGAGGGCTCTGGAACGGCTGCAGGTCCCACGTTTGAAGGCCCCGACTTCGGCGAGGAAGAAGAGCTACAAACGATGGGGGGCCAAGCTCCACCGGCACCCAGCGGTGAAACGGTCGATCCCGATGCTGGCGAAGAAAATGCCCAGCCTGCCGATCCGGTGCAACCCTTCATGGGACTGCCTGATTTGCCCGATGATCTTACCGATGCCGTCGAATCGATGAAACTATCGATCTTGCGACATAAGTCAGCCGGATGGCGCGACGTCGATCCGGAGACAGTCCAACGTTACCTGGAAGCCATCGGAATCATGCTTCGCGCCTCGTGATTTCCCGGGCGGATTGGGACCATCGTCGTTTTTCTGTGTCGCATCAGACTGATTGGTCCGCCAGATGCAGCATTGACGAGGCTATCGACCAGCCAGGTGCGTCTCGCCGTGGTTTTCGCAATGGCGACTGCCGCGACTTGCATCGATCGATGGCCGTCACCTGATTTCCATCGAGAAGAAGCCTACCGGGATGACGCAAGCCATCCGGTGAACGTTTTGGGTCGGTCGCTAAAGAAAAACGTCCAATTTCGGGATCTTCCAAAGAAAGGCTAAAGTCGGGCTTTCGCTGCACAACTTGGACCTGGGATGTTTCCCGAAATGGATTTTGCTTCTCTCTTTTGATGATGGACTGTCATGCTCGGCGCACTCGAAATCTTGAACCTCTTCGAAGCACTTGCCCTTCCTGTCGTTGGACTGTGGGCACTGCTATCGACGAAGCTGTTGATCGGCGATGACTTGGTCCGGGCGGAACGCCGCTTTATTGCGGTTCTTGTCATCACAAGTTTGATTACGCTTCGAACCGTCGCGGGATTGCACGATGCCTGGTTGATTCACACCGTAACGTTGTCGGCGATGGTGTTGGGCGTGTTTGTCATCCCGGGACGTGGCGATGAAGAGCTTGCCGCGTATTAGTTTGCCGGTCTGATGCGATTGCGTTTCGAACTGCAATCATCGATCACTATGTCGTCAACTTTTAGATGAGGATTAGCCGAATGGCGTTAGTCACGGTTTCGGCGTAATAACCGAGCCGAACGTTCGTCGGCTGATAAACCAAACCCAATCAATCAAGCCGGAGCACTGGCAATCGTTGCATCATTGTCGGGGTGGTCGAAACATAAAAAAACCGCGGTAGCGTTTTCGCTACCGCGGTTTCGTCTTTTAGAACTGTGGCCGGCTTAACCGGTCCGCCGATCTGGATTAGCGATCGGTGAAGTCCAAGAACCACCATCCGTCGTCCCATTCCAGGGAGACTTTACGCCATCCCAATGGAACTTGCGGATAGGGGTAGAATGGGCCGATGTAAGGCCATGCCGAGGGGCTGTACTGCTGTGGATAAGTCAGTGCGGCGTAGTTCGGGTAGGCGGCGTATCCTGGCCAGGCGTAGTTGGGCAGGTTGGGAGCGTCGTAGCGAGGTGCACCCGCTGCTCCGTAGTTCATCGGCACGGGTTGGCCGCTGACGGGAGTCCCCATCATTGGGGCCGACGCGGTCGACATGGGGTGTCCCATTTGCTGTGGTGCAGCCATCGTTGGGACTTGATTCATGTGTGCCGGTGCCATGCGGTTGCTGGCAAGTTGAGCGGGCACACCGGTCGCACGTGCGGGGGCGATCGCAGGTGTCGGCTGGCTGTTAAGCACAGTGATCTGCTGGTCGATGCTCTGCACGCCCGGGGTCGCTTGTGCGATCTGGACGATCTGGTCACGAGCGGCGGGGGTGGCTGCACGTCCGTTGATCGTGACGACACCGTTGTTGCACTGAACGTCGACGCCAAAGCCACGGAGGTGGCCGTTTTGTTGAGCGTTGCTGAGTGCTTTCACAACGCTGGCGACGACTTCTTGGTCGTTGGCAGCGGGGGTGGCCAATTCGACAGCCGCCGTGGTTTGGATTTCGCCGGGGGCGATTTCCAAGCTAGGCTTCGCCGCAGTTTTCACGTCCGAGGGCGATGTTTCCAAGCCGGCGGTCAGCATCTTGCGAAGTGATTCGCGAGACTTGGCTAACGTTGGCGTGGCTACATCGGCGGTTTCTTCGGCAGCGGCTTGCTGCACTGAAACCTCGTCGACCACTTTCGTGATACCGTCAATTCCTTTGGCAGCGGCGAGAACCAAATCCTTTTGGCTCGATTCGCTCACACTGCCGCGGAACAAGACCACACCCTGATCGACCTTCATGTCGAGGGTGAAGTCTTTCAAAGCACCAGCATCGCGGGTACTTTTCAGGCGGGTCATAATTTCTTGGGCAATCTCACGGTCTCCACCAAAAGCCGACGCCGGCCCAAAAGCGGTGATCGCAGCGATCGCCAATCCGAGATACTTTCGTCGCATGGGAAATGCCTCCTACAGTTCCAAATCGCTCCGGCCGGCGACGTTATTCGAGCCGCCCCAAGATGATGCGGGACTTCTCAATCGCGGGTCGTGCTCCGTCTACCGGAAAATCCGTTTCGGACCGGTGTTGCTGTAGATTTCGGCGATCGACGCTTCGGGGAGGTACGTTTTTTCGGATTTTGCCGTCGAATCAACCGGGCGACGCCGCAAAGATTCACTAGCTTGCCACGCTTAGTCTTCTTGCGCGAAGGACTCGCCAATTTAACTGGTCGCGCCGTCGATCGCCTCTCGCAGTTCTGCGATAAACCGGCTGACATTCGTCGCCGCACTTTCAGAATCAGAGCTTTCGGCGATCCGACGAACCACCGCTGACCCGACGATCAGACCATCAGCAACCGGCGCCAGCTTGGCAGCCGTCTCGGGACCACTGATCCCAAATCCGATGCAAATCGGCAAATCCGTTTGCTCACGCAGCCAACCAACGTTGTCGGTCAGGTCGGTCGGCAGTGCGGTCCGTTCCCCTGTGATCCCGGTCACACTGACGTAGTACAAGAAACCCGATGATGTGTTGGCAATCTGAACTTGTCGCTGCCGGGGCGTGGTCGGCGTGACCAGCTGAATCAAGCTGAAGTCTTTTTTGCGGCAGATTTCCGATAACGCGTCCGCTTCCTCGACCAATAGATCCGGCACGATGGCCCCGGCGTAGCCCGCCTGTTGGGCTTGATCGACGTACTTCTCAAGTCCGACGCGAAAGATGATCGAGTAGCTAACCATCGTCACCATGGGAATGCCAGCGCCGACGGCATGATCACGGCCGAGCTGAAACGCGTGCTCCAATCGAAAGCCGCTTTCGAGCGCGCGTTGGTAAGACGCCTGGATCACCGGACCGTCGGCGATCGGATCACTGTAGGGGATGCCGATCTCGCACAAGTCCGCTCCCGATGACTGCAGCTCCGCGAGCACTTTCGCAGTGGTTTCGATTTTGGGGTCACCGGCGGTCAGGAACGGCATCAGAGCTTTACGGCGATCTGCTTTCAAGCGAGCGAAGAGGTCATCGATCGAAGACATGGAACATCTAGAGTTTCAGAGGGACGCTAACAAATGATGCCGGACAGCAAGCGGCAAGACGATTGATACAATCGAGATTCGTACTCAGATCGTCGGTTCGCTTGGTCGCAGAGCGTAGTCGATTCAATCGGCCGCGTTTAGCCCACAGGACCGGAATCGTCTGACTTGGAATCGTGCTTATTGGCGGCGATGATCGCCGACGAAAGCAGAGCCAGTTGGATCCACTGGCCGAGTGCATGCGTGTCGATCCCCGGCAGCGAAAGCTGGTACTGCTCCGCTCCCACTGTCGCAAGGCGTTCCCGAAGCTCCTCACGTTGTTGTGATCGAAGGTCACTGACCTTTTGCGATCGATCAAGCGGTTCGGCGGTCGATCGAGATTCAGAACGTACAGGGGGTTTGAGCACGATTGGATCTGTTCGTTCGACCCCGGGGGCGAGATGCAGAGCGACGTGCCGAGGCGACGAATTGGAATGCGATGTGAACGGATCACGGCCACGTTGCAGTTTTTCCCCCGCATCACAGGACCGCATCGACTGGACTCCGCCGTTCGCAATTGGCCACTCAAGCTGGCTCCACCAGTGAAGCAATCGATCAAAGGACGGCGATTCGTTAACAAGCCAACAGGCTCGCTGTTCGCAAGCTTGGTTCCACCGGAATACCAAGTTGTCGGCAGCGGATGCTTCTTGGAAGTTCTGGTTGATTGCCGCCGCACCAACGAGCAGCTGGATCACGTCCAGACCCAAAAAAGCGGCGGGCAGCAACGTCGACGGTGACAGGATTCCCCGGTGGCCGGTGAGTTCGTCGTTTTGCAGCAGTGTTTGAAACGCGATCCCACCCGTCATGCCCTCGTTCCAGTCGTTCGGTCGAGGCGTGATAATGGTCAACGGGAAAGGTCGGTCGGCGAGATGGTCGGTCCAGTGATCGAGTTGCGTGGAAAAATAGCGGAACAGCGGCAACCATTGGTCGCGACTGTTTGGAGCGTCGATCAAAATCATTCCCCATCGACGCTCGGCGTGGACGTCGCCGTAGCCATGTCGTTGAAGTCGCCAGGCGAGCGACTGAATCGAATCATTGTCCGGTTCAAAGTCGGCAAAGTACAGCCGCGGTTTGCTGCCACGTTCGGCGCGCGACATCTCGTTGTGAAACGGATCGCAGCAGGCGGACGTGACCGCTTCGGCAGCCAAGTTGCTTGAGGCGGGGCCGATGACTGTGATGGCATCGAGGTGGTCGTGCAGTGAATTGGCTATGCGAAAGACATGCCCCAGTTCACTCGTTTCGCGATGGCGCTCGTACGCGAGCAGCAACTGTTCGGGCAGCGAAAACAGGGTTAGCCAGTCGGGAAGTCGAGGACACAGCGATTCGTCCCGATCAAAGTCAATCGTCAACTGCTCGAGAAATTTATCACGTCGCTGGACCCAATCTGTCCATTCGAGCGTTGGCTGATCGGGGGCGCAGACCGCGGCCGGTTCGCGTTCACGAGAAGGCCCAGGCAAACGGATCGCGCTGAGCTGAATCGACGGACGGGACAAAAACGTGACACGCGTAAGACGAGGGCGGGAAAGCCGAGCCATTCACGGTGGGCTGTGGCGTTAAGAATCCGAATTGCCACCGGCGTATTGGTCGGAGATCCATTTTCGGACGACCGACAGTTTTTCATCTTCGGTGCCAAATAACAACTGCAAGCCTTCGTCACCGCCGACGATATCGAACACTTGCATCACCTGATCCTCGTTAAGAAGGCCCTGTTGTTGGAATAAGCGAACTTCGGCCAGAGTCTGCAGGTTTCGGCTTCCACCGCTAGCGAGCAAGGTGCCGATTCGATTGGTCGCAACCGCCGGTGTGAGTTGCGGCAGGTCGGAAGCAACCGTTTGGCGGTCGATAATGCCGACAAAATTAGAGAGTTGCTCCTCGATGTACTCGCGCGAACCGAGTCCTTTGGTGCGCGACTGCTGTTTAAATTCAAGTGAGTCGATTGACCCAGAGGCGCCCAGTGATTTTCCGGTGGCGACATGAATCAGTCGACATCGCGAAATGTTCTGCGTGTAGTCACCACCGCGAAGTGGTTTGAGCAAGACGTCGATGTGGATGACCAGGTCGATGCCGGCACGTTTGGCGGCAGCTAAGTTTTCATCGGCATGGCCACGGCCCAGGTAAACGATTCCCGGTCGCCACAGCGGCGGGTCTGAATCGGCACCTTCGAGTAGGTCAACGAATTCGCCCGAGACAACATCGGGTTGGCCAGCTTCACCGGAGACGTCCGTGAGCGCCTGCCCGAAACTGCCTTCGGCATAGCGTTGGTCAAATTGTTCGCCCAAGTAAGCGACGACTGCGCCGAGGTTATCCTCGAGTTCTTTGGCGGCTTCATCGCTAGTCATCGAGCGTTCCATTTGCTCCAAACGCTCGCCGGGGGTGGGTGCTTTGGGGGCGACCGCGAGCGCGTTGGCTCGGCCGCCGGGCTGGCCATACATGCCGTCGCCACCGTACATGTCCATCCCATCGGGAGACGACATGTTTCCCATTTCCATTTCCATTTGGGCGCGCATTTCGTCTTCGCTGTAGCCACCCGATTGGTCTTCCATCATGCCGCCGGCGTATTCGGCCGTCATCGCGGCATCGGGAGGCCCCATGCCATCGCCCGGTCCGCCGGTCGATCTTGGTGCGGTTTCTTTGATCGGTTGGGGGTCGGTCGCGTCGCCTCGGACGGCCATCGAAATACCCCAACGGATTTGCCAAACAGGACGCTTGAGAATCTTGCTGTACTTGACGGCTGAAAGTTGGCCCTGCGCGTTCTCGAATTCGGCGACCATGTGACCAAAATACAGTTGCCGGGCTAACGACGACGCTCCCTTGGCGTAGGCCACCGTCGCTTCATTCAACAGAACCGGGCCGGACGCTATCGGCGGTGCCGATTCGGGGTCGGCCAAGGACGCGATGTTCGTGGATTCGGCGGCCTTCACAACGAATTGCTGGAGCATTTCTCGCATGACGTTGGTGTCCGAGCCACGCCGCGAGCGAGTGTTTCCGTAGCTACTGCCACTGTAGCCACTGCCGCCCGGGTAACCACTGCCGGAGCCACCCGGGTACCCCGATCCGGAACTGCCCGGCTGGCTTCCGTAGCCCGTCGGTGGACCACTTCCGGATCCGCCGGGGTAGCCTCCCCCGGAACTGCTTCCCGCCGGAGGTCCGCCGCTGCTGCCTTCATAGGCTTGGCGAATTTGTTCTTCTGAAGTTTGTGCGTCGGCGACTGCGGCCGATCCGACCAGGATTAGCGCCCCGAATGTGCATTGGAATGAGCCCTTCAAAAGCGACCACCATTTCAACGAAACAGCGGCATGAGATGACGTGCGAAGGTCTTTTTGCATAAAACATCAGCTCCGAAGCAGGAGATTTCGTCAGAAGGGTGGCTCGGCAATGCGGTATCGGCCCCTTCGATCACGCGTCTCAATCTGGTAAAGAATCTGTTCAAACGAAAGAATCTTGGGTCCGATTATGTTCGCTACAGCGTATCATAGACGTCGTTTCTAGCGAACTGTTTTCTGACGGACAAAATTTCCGCGAGTCTGGAAAGCATAGTCGGGAAAGGCCAAAAAATGGGCCCTAATTGACTTGGTGGCCTCCAATCTGGGGAACTCAGAGGGTCGGGAGTTCGTCAAACGAGCGTTGAGGTCCAATGTCTCGGCGCAAAACGGGTGGCGGCCCCACAACTTGGATACAACTACGAAGGGATAACCGTATCAACATGGGACGCAGGCGGCGATCGATCCGATGCGAAAGCAACTCGCTTGGCAAACCATTGTCGCTGCGCCTCTCCAGCGATACGAATCTTTGCTCAAACCTGCCATCGATTGCCGGGGCGTCTGGTGCCGTCAAACGTGACGGTGTCCGCCGGCGGCTGGTTTTCGAGACGCTCGGGCAGCGCCGTGTACTGGCGGTGATCAGCGGAGCGGTCTTTCATGATCTCGACGGCTCGATGCGTCCCGATCCGGCAGAGCAGCGGTTGGATTCTCGCTTGGCCTACATCGATTCCAACGACAATGCCAGTTTGGATCCGGGCGAAGCCTTTCAAGTCGCTGACGCGAATGGCGAGTTCCAGTTTGACGGTGTCCCTACCGGTATTCATCCGGTGCGTTTGTTCGAAGGTTCTTCCTTTCAAAATCAAACCTTTCCCGTCGAAGCTTCCGATCGTCGACTGGTACCGCAGCTTGATTTGAGTGATGCGGTTGATGCGGTTCGCAGCGGGAACCAGTTGCACATCGCGACGTCACAATCGGTCGTGGTGATGAGCACATCGGGTACGTCGATGCAGGGGCAGACGCTGCCGTTTTCTACGTCCGGAATCGTTTCGGCGATCGAATCGGAAACCGGCCCGCGTGCGACCCTGGTGCTCGGTGATAGCGGCGGTCGCTCCCCAGACCCGTCAGCGCTGTGGTTGGTCCATGCCGCCGGCAACGAACCCGAACTATTGTTTTCGGGCACCAGCATCGATGCCACGGTCGGCCAAGACGGTCACGGCTTGATTGTTGAATACGGCGAAAACGAAACAATCTTGCATTCCTTCCACACCCCGCGCGTTCGGGCGGGAGACCAATCGGGTAACCAGATCACTGTTCGGATCACCCCCGAACCTCAATTTTTACCAGCCCAGGCTCAGGTGCTCGCCTCGGCAACGGCGATCGATGTTTCACCAGATGATTCGTCGGAACTGGTCAGCAGCCGTAGCGTGATCGCGTGGCCGGTGGCCAGTCAAGGTGCCGACGGTCAGGAATCACCGGCGCTTCACACCTCATTGTGGGACAACCGTTCGGCCGACTGGATCGAGGGATCACAAACCGTGATCGTCGGGGCAAAAGAACTGCTTAGCTTTGACGATGAAGCAGGGTTATTGGCGATCCGTGGTGTCGACGGAGAGATTTCGGTATTGGATGTCGAAGCCAACTTTGCCGAATTGCAACAGTTCGAAGCGATCGATGGCACCGCGCAATTCGTCGGTGACTTTAACGCGATCGCAATGATCGAGCAGCTCGCCGATGGGAACACGCTGACCTTGCGAGACGTGCAAAGCAAGGCACAACTTGCGTCCTACGATTTGGGGACAGTGACGCACAAGGCGCTCGTTCCCGGTGACGACTTTGCCTCATACTACTCCCTGTCGACTGCGGGCGTCACCAAAATTGCCTTCAGGCAAAACGACGCCCATCGTATCAATGTCACGCAGGTCGATGAGGTTCACGAGGCTAACTTCGGACTTCGGATCGAGAACGAAAATGTTCCACCGGTCGTCCAGCCTGACTTCCTCGCTAGCGCCGTCGAAGATGAAACCTACACGATTCCGTCGAGCGAGTTTCACCAGCTCGTCAGTGATCCCGAAGGCGATCGCCTCATTCCGTTGATCGTCCAGACGCCCGTTAACGGCGACGTCGAATTCACCGAAGACGGCGACTTGCGTTACGAACCCGACGCCGATTATTACGGCAACGATTCGTTTTCCGTTCGATTCCATGATGGCCAGTCCGTTTCCGAACCGGTCACCGTTTCGGTGAATGTTGCTTCGCGGCCCGACACGCCGACCGGAATTACATTCTTTGGTGGCGAGATCCCCGAACATACAATCGGTCCTTATGTCGTCGGCGGCCTGTCGGTAGAAGACGCTGACTTTGGCGACGAACACCAACTCACCGTCTATGACCATCGCTTTGCGATCGAGGGTGGCGACTTGGTGCTGGTCAACGGACCGTTAAATTACGAATTCGAGAGCGTCATCTATTTGACCATCGCCGGGATCGATCGCGCTACCGGGACTTACTTCTCGCAGGAGATCGCCGTCCGCGTCGGTGACGAGAATGACCCAGTCACGCAGCTCGTGATCGGCGGCAGCGACGTCGAAGAAAACGTCAGTGGCGTATACATCGCGCGATTGAGTTCCTACGACGAAGACCGGCATCAACCGACCGAATACTCCGTCGATGACCAACGCTTCGAAATTCGCAACGACAACGAACTTTGGCTTAAAGACGACGAAACTCTCGACCACGAAACCGAGCCCACGGTCGTGATGACGGTCTCGGCCAAAGACAATGCCGGCAGTTCAACTTCGAAAGAGTTCCGGCTCAACGTGCTCGATCAGCCCGAATATGGCGGCACGCTTCGCTTGACCAACGAAACGGTGGTTGAACTCGAAGCTGGTGCGACGGTCGGTGAGGTGCGGGTCGATGGATTGTCCGTCGAGGTCGACTCGTATTCCGTCGACGACACACGTTTTGAAGTCGACGGCAGGACGCTGAAGCTGCTCGATGATGTGTTCGTTCGACGTTCGGCGGCCGAGGAAATCGGGCTCACCGTCACCGCTTACCTCGCCAACGGCGAAACCAGTTCAATCTCGACGCCGTTCGTGATCGAAGTGTTGGAAAATGCCTCGCCATTTCATAACGACGACAATCCCTATGATGTCGATGGGAACGGGACGATCTCTCCCATCGATGCGCTGGCGATCATCAATTTCTTGAATCGATATGGCCCCGGGCCGGTCGGGCCAGGAGACCCGGGCTACGGTTATGATGTCAACAAAGACGGCCAAGTCACGCCGTTGGACGCGTTGTTAGTGATCAACATCCTCAATGCGATTCAAAGTGGTGCCACCGTTGGCGGTGCTAAAATGAATGACGTGGTCGATCCGGACGCGACCAACGTCGATGAGGGCGGGCAAGCGGAAGCTCCGTCGCCCGACGCAAGCGTTCAAAATTCGGCGAGTCGAATGATGATGTCGGCTTCGTTTGCGCTCGACTTGCCGGCGATCGATGAGTCCGTCGAAGAAACGGATTCGACGTTTTGGGCGTCTAGCTTGAATGTCGATCCACTGCTTTCGGTTGATGAAGCCCAACGGGCGACCGATTGGTTGAACGAGATCCGTGATGAAGAAGACACCGAGTTAAACGTCGCAATCGACGAGCTGCTGGTATTGCTGCAGCAGTCGCTACGTTAATCCCTCGTCGTTTTTGCCGCGTTACGATTCGCTTGCTTTTGCCGCTTGGAACTCAGCGAGCTGCCGTTGCATTGCGAGCGAGTGTTGCTCAAGGTCGAGGGCTTCTTTTTGAGTCTCGATCGCTCTGTCGATTTGCCCGGTCGCAAAGTAACACCGTGCGCAGGTATCCAATCGAGCCGCACGCTTCTCTATCTCTTCTTCGCTGGCAAATTTCAGGGAACGGAGGCTGCACTGCAACGCGCGATCAAAATCGCCTTCTGTGTTAGATACCAACCATGCATACTCGTTGTACTTGTCACCCAAGACTGCTTTGAAACGCTCGTCTGGCATCGCCCGCTTCGATGACTCGTACTGTGTGATGGTTTGGTGCAAGCTGCCGATGTGTTGCGATAACTGTCGCTTGACGTTTTCAGTCCACTCTGTGTCTTCGGGAGCCTTAACACGATACATCTGGATCAAAATGTCGATGTTTCCCGAATATTGACGATAGGCTAGCTGCAGCAACTGCTTTGCCTCTTCGATCTCGGAGGCAATCGGGTCCCCGGCAAGCAGTTCTAGCGCTTGCTGAAAGTTATATTCGCTTTGAACGAAATGACTGCCGATGTCAAACCGTATCAGACGTTTGGCGTATTCGGCGTCACGTTCGATGCGATGGACCAGCACGCCCAGGACATCGGATGCATCGTCATGTCGAAGCTGTTCGGCAAAGATCGAACTAAGGCTGATGCGCGATCGGATTCCCGCGTTGGTTTCGACACCGCAGCTTGCGATGATCGATCGGTGTTCTCGTTCGGCCCAGTCGTATTGTCCGCGCATTCGTAAACGATTCGCGACGGCGTAGTGAAGAAACGCGATGTCTTCGAGTTGGTGGTCGGTCAGCGAGTGATCTTGGTCTTCGCGAGGCAACGCGTCTTCACTCAGGGATTCCAATTTGACATCAGGGAGCGGAGAAATTTGAAATGCTTCCGTGGCGAGCTGTTCGCCCTTGTCGGTTTCGCCGTTGTCTCGATACGCCTGAGCAGCCGAGTACAGTAACTCCGCATTGGATGAAAACGCGTGCCGCTGTCGCTGGTACAGCTCGATCACGACTGGGTAAAGCCCATGGGTGATCGCCCAGTCTGCTTGACCGGCGAGTTCGATCGTCGAAGGGGCGATCAGATCCAGATTCTCGATGGAAATTTGCATGGCCGAGTCACGTGCGTCTTCCAGGATAGCGCGTGTCGCGATGACCTTGATCAACTGCAGCACTGATTTGGCTGTGATGTCCTGGTTCAATCCCAGGTCAACTTTGCGTCGTTGCGTCGCCACGACCTCTTCCCAACGCTGTGGGTCGTATCTTCCTTGGCGAAGGTCTTCGATGTAGGCCCGGAGCCAAGTGATCGCATCACGTGAATTATCGCCGATTACAGACTCAAGTTGACTCGCCAAAATCTGGCGGCGAACGGGCTGATCGGGGATCGCTTGCTTCAGGACCAGCATCGCGGCGCGTCGTGAAAGCAATTCAAGTCGATCAAATCGGGCGAGCCGAGCGAGGGCCTCGATTCCCATCCGATCGGGAAGTCGTCCGAGTAACTCGATCCTCGCTAGGCGATCGGTCGAATCCTGGGCGCCATACTCGTACAAGATCTCACGAACCTCTTTGGGGTCCGATTCTTGTGACCACGTGACCAATAAGCTTTGCTGCAGATAACGAGCTGCCGTTTGGACCTCACTATCATTGTGGTACTGGGCTTCGTAAAGCGCATCGAACGCCTCCAGGCCGTACTCCTTGAGCTGATCACGAGCCCTGACGCGGGTGGCGTAACTGTCGCTACCCAGCTTCTCGATTAGCTCGGCGATTTTCTGATCATTCGATTGCGGCTTCGGAGGTTCGGCCGCACCCGCAATGCAGGGGGTGAGTGCCGCGAGCGTCATCAATGACACCGCGAGCCTTCGAAACGCGAGCTGGATCGCCACCGAGGCACTGTGATCCGGCCGTCGTGCATTGAATCGGGACATCGAGCGGATGCGATCAGGTGTCTTGTTTGCCCGTGGATGTCGCGAAAAGACGTGTCGCATTAGACGCTTCGATCGTTAGCGGTTCTGGTGAAGGCTGTCTCGGCCCCCCCGGCTGAAATTTTCCCCAGCCGGGCGGTGTCCCCATTCTATCGCTTGCGCGGACGCATGTGCAGGTTTGTTTGACGCCCCGATTTGGGAACTTCCTCGTCCTAGAGCGGAGATCGGGCCAATATTTCGCGAACTGAATCGAAGTTCCCATTGTCCACCGAAACCGCTAGTATGGCGGCCGATTGCGCTGCTCCGCTGGCGCTTTCTACACCGATGACGTCCGTCACACCGACTGTAAGTGCTTTGTTTGGGGATAGATTTAGGGTTCCGCCGCATGGCGATCGCCACGGTTGAGCTGCGATGACTTGCGTGGTCGCTCGTTGACCGATCAAACTCAAGCAAATCCTCAATTGAAACAAAGTACTCGCGATACCTTGCTTGCCACACTTGCTTGACCACGATTGAATGCCTCGAAAACCGAACAAACGCACCGATTCAGAGTCAGCGGAAGCCGGTTCGCCCAAGGCGACCGACCCAACGAGTGTGGATCAAGGCAAAGCATCAGGCGAGTCTGCGGCCAAGGCCACGCTCACCAAAGAAGAACGTTTCGCCGAGAAGATCCGCACCGAGGGCAACCGCGAAACTGTCGAGGCCTTTGTCGTCGCGTTTATTCTGGCGTTGCTGTTCCGAGCGTTTGTCGCCGAAGCCTTCGTCATCCCGACCGGTTCGATGGCGCCCGCATTGATGGGGGCTCATAAAGACGTATTCTGTGATCAATGTAACCATCGGTTCCAGATCGGCGCGAGCAAAGAACGCCGCAGTCTGGAGCAAAACGACACCGTTGTCGCCGGGATCTGCCCCAACTGTCGCTTTGTCAATAACCTGAATCTCACCGCGGACGCGAACGACACGACATTCAACGGTGATCGAATCCTGGTCAGCAAATACGCCTATGCGATTGCCGATCCAGAACGTTGGGACGTGATCGTGTTCAAGTTTCCCGGCAACCCCAAGCAGAACTACATCAAACGACTCGTCGGCCTCCCCGGTGAAACCCTGTCGATTCGCCACGGTGATGTCTACGTCGACGGCCAGGACAATCGGCTGCAAATTCTGCGGAAGCCAGACAACAAACTGATGGCGATGCGTCACCACGTTTATGACAGCAGTCAACAATCCGAATTGCTCATCAAAGCGGGCTACCCTAGTCGCTTTCAACCTTGGAAAGAGGACGCGAGTGCTCCTCCGGAAGATTCCTGGTCAGTCTCCCGCGACGGTGACGGCTTGCGTGCATCGATTAATGCTTCGGCAAGCACCGACGACCAATGGCTGCGTTACTTCCACCGATATCCCAGTCAGGCTCAGTGGCAAGCGGCCAGCGAAGGCGAATCGCTAGCCGAGGTCGATCCCTATCAAGGCGGCTTGGTGACGGACTATTACGCCTATGACTGCTACATCACCGTGCCGACGAAGGAAGTATACCAGGGCCGCGTCTCAAACGGGCAAGCGGTCCCGGAGGCCAAACGTCGACGATCGTTGTTTAGTGGCATCTCGTATTCACTAAAGTCGATCGCCGGTTTCAATGAACCCGAACTGAACCCCGATTACACCCCCGGCGGACCACTCTCGCAGTTCGCCGGTATCGAAAGCTATGGCGAACGCGACGTAGCAAACGAAGGCTTGCACTGGGTCGGTGACTTGATCGTCGAAACCGACATGCAGTTGTCGGGCGAATGTAAACGGGTGACGTTTGAAATCGTTGAAGCGGGAATTCAGTACCAATGCATCATCGATTTGACTTCCGGCGAAGCAACCGTCACGGCGCTTTACAAAGGCCAGCAGCAAGCGATCTTTGGTGACAAAAGACAAGAGCAAGTGACAGCGAAAACTTCGCTGACCGCCGGTAAAGCCGTTTCAGTTCGGTTTTCGAATTGCGATGACGAATTGCGACTTTGGATCGACGATGAGCGTGTGGAATTTGAAGCGGCGACAACGTTTGATGTCTCGCTGGTACACGACGTTCAGTCCAACCGTCCCTACTACGACGGAAAACGTCATCCCCTCGATGCCGCCCCGTTTGGTGTCGCGGTCCAAGGTGGAAAAGCGACGGTCGATCGAGTAGTGATCAGCCGCGATAAGTATTACATCGCGACGAACACCAGCTCATACCAAATTGCCGATTACTCGCCGAGCGATTTGTACAGTTTGGCCAACGCGAGTATCTCCGATAGTAAGATCCAACTGATTCTTAAGCGTCCCGATTTGTGGGATGAGTTCCCGATCTGGAACGCGCGACGCACGGTTGAGTTTGAGCTTGAAGAAGACCAGTTCTTTCCGATGGGAGACAATAGCCCGGAAAGCTTGGACGCCCGCTGCTGGGCAGGGGCCAAGCAAGCTTTCAACCTGCCCGATCGGATTCGTAAGGAAGCCGATAAGTATTCTCAGGCGTCGTACGTCCCACGGGACCTACTGGTCGGTAAAGCGGTGTTGGTCTTTTGGCCGCATCCGTGGGCTGATCCACCGACGCCAAACTTTGATCGCTTCCGACTGATTCGTTAGTGCACTGTCCAAATTCGAAAATAGGATTAGCCGCGGTTCTACAAATGAACCGCACGGCGTTAGCCACAGTTTCATCAATCAGCCGCACGGCGTTAGCCACGTTTCCACCTATCAGCCGTATGGCGTTAGCCACGGTTTAAAATCACAGCCGTATGGCGTTAGCCATGGTTTTCAAACGATAACCGGTGCGAACGACCGTCGGCTGATGCGTCAAACTCGAAGATCTGATCTAGGCGAAACACTCGTTTTATTCGTGAAAAGGAATTCACCGTCATGGAACCGTCTGATCAAGCAATGACTCCGGTCTTGGAAGCGATCGACTTGCAAAAAACGTATGGTCGACGCCGCGTCGTCGATGGCGTAAACCTGCGCGTCGGCAAGGCGGAAATCGTCGGTCTACTCGGGCCCAACGGGGCTGGGAAATCAACCAGTTTTCGGATGATCTGCGGCATGGTTCAGCCCGATCGTGGTCGAGTCTACTTGGACGGTCGCGACGTGACCGATTGGCCGATGTTTCGTCGAGCGCGTGACGGTCATATGGGGTATCTGCCTCAAGATCCGAGCGTGTTCAAGAAACTGACCGTCGAACAGAATATCTCAGCTTTGCTGGAACTGTTGGGAATGGATCGCAAACAGCGGCGCATTCGCACCGATGAATTGTTGGAAGAGTTCAACATCACGCATATTCGCAAGAGCCGTGCCGCGGGGCTGAGCGGTGGCGAGCGGCGTCGACTGGAGATCGCACGTTGCTTGGTGTCGGAACCCAATATCGTGATGCTCGACGAACCCTTTGCCGGCATCGACCCCGTCACCGTCCAGTCCGTCCAGGGCGTGATCATGCAGCTCCGCGATTCTGGTATCAGTGTTCTAATCACCGACCACGCCGCCCGGGAAATTCTTGGAACGGTTGATCGCTGTTATGTCATCTCTCAAGGCCGAGTTCTAATCGACGGCACCCCCGAAGAGGTCAAGCAGCACCCACAGGTCCGCGAGGAATACCTTGGCGACCTCGATGGCGCGACCAAGCGTTCCGGTCGTCCCAACGGTGCAGGCCTCGCAGTACACGCAGCCGAGCGCGGTCCGGGGACTTTCGAATCGACCATCCGAAGCGAATACGCAGACGAAGGCGGCGCCGTTCCCCGTCCACACTTCGATCGTGCAACCGGACGCAATCGCGGGTTGCGCCGTCCCAACAACATTTCTGACGTTTAAGCGATCGGCGCCAGTATGGGACCGTGCCTGTCCGGCAACTTTCGTGAGTCGAACGTGGTCGGGTTCCGTCGACTTGTCAAATTAGGATTAGCCGATCGGCGTTAGCCACGGTTTAGGATTAGCCGATTGGCGTTAGCCACGGTTTGGGATTAGCCGATCAGCGTTAGCCACGGTTCCTGCACAATCACCGTCGGTAAAATGAAAAGCCGGCGGTTGACCCCCGTTGGGCATCGACGGGGGCCAATGTGTGGGATCTCAAAATTCAAGCAACAAACGATTGGCGTCGGCTGCCGTCACTCAACGACGCGAGCAGCGGCTGTCTCTGAACGCACCTAGCGGATACGATTCGGTGAACCATCGCGACCGAGACCAACGCCGCACTCTTACCCATCAAGCTTTGTTCCGATGAATCCTTCATCCAAGATCGTTTTAGGGCTTTGGCCCATCGCAGGTGTTACCACCGTTGGTGTGACCGACTCCGATGCGCGTGAAACCATTCGAACCGCGATCGATGGTGGGGTGACGATGTTCGATACCGCGTACAGCTATGGGTATGACGGCGAGAGCGATCGTCTGCTGAGCGAATTTGTCAGCGGTGATCCCGATCGGTTTTTTGTGATGGGTAAGGTCGGTCAGCGTTATACGGTCGACCGTGATCGCGCCGTCGATGGTTCAGCGAGTCAACTGACCGCCGACGCGGAAGAACATTTGCGGCGTCTCAAGCTGGAACAGATCGATTTGCTTTATCTGCACCAACCCGATCCCAATGTCGCGCTCGAAGTCTCTGCCGGAGCGATGTTGAAACTGAAAGAACGCGGACTCTGCAGGTCGGTCGGTATCTGTAATGCGACAACCGAACAGATTCGGCAATTCGCCGATATCGCAGGCTGCGCGGCGATTCAGTGCCCACTGAATTTGATTCAACGCGATTCGTTGCAAACGACGATCGCCCCGACTGCCGCACGCGGCATTGGAAGCTATGTTTTTTGGACACTAATGAAAGGCTTGCTGGCTGGGAAAATCACTCGTGATCATCAGTTTGCCAAGGGGGACAGCCGACCAAACTATCCGATCTTTCAAGGTGAGCAACGTCGGAAAGCACACGACATCGTCGATCGTCTTGGCCAAATCGGCGAACAGACCGGCAAAACCATCGCTCAACTTTCGATCGGCTGGGCCATCTCGCAGCCCGGTGTCGCCGGGGCCTTGGTCGGCGCCCGTCGCCCCGATCAAATTGCTGAAACGGTCGACGCGACCGAACTATCCAGTGACGTACTCAGCGAGATAGACGAGGAAGTCAAACAGCACTTTCCTTGGTAAACGGCAGCTAAATCCACAACAGACGATTTTCAACGACGCAACACACGCTTTGATTCGAGCCTATCAATGACCATCGACGACAATCTGTTTCAATCCGTTTGCCAAGTCGCACGAAAAGCGGCATTGTTTCAATCCGCCGCCGACGCGTTGGAGTGGGACGAACGCACCGGTATGCCCCCGGCAGCCGGCGAGTACCGAGCCGAACAGGTCAGTGCCTTGCGATCGACGGTTCACACGCTGCGCACCGCCAACGAATACGGCGAAAACCTTCAGCGGCTCGCCGAGCAGCTAGGTGGCTTGGACCCAGCCGATGACCACGTGACGACGGTTCGTGAACTTCACCGTGACTTTCAGCGGGAGCGTAAGTTGCCGCTGGAGTTGGTCTCGCGATTAAGCGCGATGACCGTTCGGGGACAACAGGTTTGGGATCGGGCTCGGCGTGAAGACTCGTTTGCTTTGTTCAAAGACACCTTAACCGAAATCGTTGACTTAAAACGTGAGGCCGGAGAGCGGATGGCCGAAGGCAGCGATAAGACGCCCTACGAAGCACTGCTCGACGAGTACGAACCAGATGCACGAATCAGTCACCTCGGGCCGGTGTTCGCGGATCTGAAAGGTCGGCTCAGCGAGTTGATTTCACGGGTCGCCGATGCTCCGCGGCAACCCGATGTCAGTTTGCTGCGACAATCATTCCCGGTCGATGCCCAACGTCAACTTAGCCAGGCCGTTGCCGAAGCGGTCGGATTCGATTTCAGTAGCGGCCGACTCGACGAAACCAGTCATCCGTTCTGTACAACGTTGGGGCCGGACGATTGCCGAATCCTCACCCGCTATGAAACCAATTGGTTGCCCAGTGGTTTGTATGGAACGCTTCACGAGGCTGGGCATGGGCTTTATGAGCAAGGATTGCGCGGCGATTGGTTTGGCCTTCCACCGGGTAGCTTTGTTTCGTTGGGGATCCATGAATCGCAATCGCGACTTTGGGAGAACCAAGTCGGTCGCAGCCGCGCGTTCGTTCGCTGGGCAATGCCGCTGCTGAAACAAACGTTTGCGGGGGCGCTCGATGATGCCGACGTCGAACAGGTTTACTTCGCTGTCAACCAAGTTCGCCCAAGTTTAATTCGTGTCGAGGCGGATGAAGCGACGTACAACTTGCACATCTTGATCCGGTTTGAACTGGAACAAGGCTTGATGTCTGGCGAATTGAAGGTGGCCGATCTTCCGGAGGCATGGAACGCACAGTACTCCGAAAGCTTGGGCATCGAACCACCTTCGGCGGCGGACGGAGTGCTTCAAGACGTCCACTGGAGCGCCGGTTTGATCGGTTATTTTCCAACCTATACGCTCGGAAACTTGGCCGCCGCCCAATTGTTCGACGCCATCGGCCAGTCCATCGGTGATGTCGAAGGGTTGATCGAAAAAGGCGAGTTCGGACCTATTCTCGATTGGCTTCGTGAGAACATTCACCAACACGGACGATGCTACTCTGGCGATCGCCTAGTCGAAAAGGCGACCGGCAAACCATTGTCGTCCGAACCGCTGTTGAACTACCTGAGCAAAAAATTGACTCCGCTTTACGGTCTACACTGATCGGTCAGCAAAGAGAACTTGCGGGGAACGACTGAAATCCGGGCCGAAAACGAATGTGCTCTGCTTGGTGAATCGGTGACCCGACAAAGCCTCCGCAGTATTTCAGTTTGGCGGCACGACTAGCCGCCCGGCGTCAACCACAGCATCAGCCGCTTGGCGTTAGCCACGGTCGAACAGAAACTAACGGCGCTAGCTCCCGACACAGTGCAGTCACGCCAATTTCGCAGTTGAATCCAAATACTCGCTGTCATCCGGTGATTGACCTACTTATTTACTTTTCAACCCAGATCACACCGCGACGATGCCCGATCGCCCACTCGATGGTCCGCCACAAGAATCCGCCGCCGCGAAGAAACTGCGTGGTGCCTTGATGGTTTTCGTTTTTGGAATGATCCCGGTCATCGGGATCCTTGTTTTCTTGAACCTCACTAAAGAGCAAGACGCAGATCGCGCCTACCAAGATGCAGCCGACCAACCCCTGGCAGAGCCGGATGCCGGGACAACCGTAGCGGACACATCAAGCTTGCCTGATGTCACCTTTGTTGATGTGACTTCCCAAACCGGAGTCACGTTCAATCACTCTTCAGAATCGATCGAAGCGGAACAAGGGGACCCGATTGCGTTGCCAAACCGGCAACCATCGCCGAACGATTTGCGTGGCGGCGTTGGAGTGTTTGACTACGACAACGACGGAAACCAAGACGTCTTGTTGGTTGGAAGTGAATGTCGATTGTTTCGTGGCAACGGTGATTTCCAATTCACCGATGTGACTGAACCCGTCGGGTTGAAGTCACGAATCGGTGTCACCGGAGTCGCAATAGGAGATTATGACGGGGACGGCGATCGCGATCTCTATCTAACCTCCGATGGCAAGAATCGATTGCTTCGAAACGATGACGGGGCATTCACCGATGTCACCGAGTCGGCGGGCTGTGGAGGTGCGGAACAGACCTCTAGCACAGGCGCATGCTTCGTTGACTACGATAACGATGGCTCTTTAGACCTAATCGTCTGTCATGAAGGTGGATATGAATCGGGCCGTGCAGTCTCACTGTATCGCAATGAAGGCGATGGGCGCTTCGACGATTCGACGCTCGAGGCTGGAATAGTCTTTCCGAGCGATGAAGCCGCATTCGTACGAACGATCGCTGTTAATGCCCTGGATTTTAATCGCGATGGTTTTCAGGACTTTTGCGTCACTCAGTTGTTCGGACCGAACGTGCTTTGGGAGAATCAGCGCGATGGGACATTCGTTGACGTGGCTCGCCAAACGGGATTGACGACCGACGAATCCGTCGTGGGATCGTTGGGACTAGATTCGAGCGTTTTTCGCGAAGACGAGACAATCGCGATTGTGATCGCCAATTCGACCGACAAACCAAATTCGTTTTTCATTGCACCGCCACGCCGGTCGGCCTTTGTCGATGCCGCGGGGTACAATGGATTCGGCTCCGCCGCCAACTCGCAATCGGCAATCGGGGCATTCTTTTTCGATGTCGATTTGGACGGCCGGCTCGACGTACTAACGACCCACGGCGGGTATGGATCATCGAGCGAGCCTGCTGTGCCACAAGTGTTTTGGAACGCCGGTAGAGATGCCGAAGCGGAACTTATACGACTTGAAAACCTTGGGGAATCCTTTGAACGCCCCATCAATGCGCGCGGTGCGAGTTTCGGTGACTTCGATAACGATGGCGATCAAGACCTGGTCGTTCTCGCTCGCGGCGAGACCGCAAAATTCTTTCGGAACGATCAATCAAGTGGGCATCACTACCTTCGGTTGCGGTTGATTGGAAAGCGCCCCTCAAATGACGCCGTTGGTGCTCAAGTCACCGTGATCGCCGGTGGCCAAAAACAAACTCGTATAGTTCATTCAGCCCGAGGCTATCTAAGTCAATCGGAAATCGAGCTGACTTTTGGACTGGGTGAAATCTCGAAAGTCGATCAGGTCACTGTTCGCTGGCCAGATGGCGCATCCCAAGTCGTTTCGATCACCGGCGTCGACGATCAAGTTGAGGTCCGCCAAGAATAAACGAGTCACCCTTTTAGTCATGCTGAATCGATACGACGTTGCCACCCTTTTCCTCGACCGCTTTCGACCTTCGTCCAGCTATAGACGCGCAGCGGGGGGAGATTCCGTGCGACGTGTTGCTTTCGAGGTGTTCCGAAAAGCGGATGAGCAACCTTGGCAACGTCGTCACGCACCTGGTACGCGAGAAACACGCCCGTGTTATCCAACAACTCATATATTTGTTGCGTGATCTGTCGGGCGACGTCAGCGGGGAGGTTGCTGAAGGGGATCCCTGAAACAACCACATCGCAACGATGGATACCATGTCGATGAGCGATCGCTTTTAGATTCAGTGCGTCACCGATTTCGTAGGCGAATCGTGAATCGGGGATTTCCGACAATGCATCGGCGAAAACCTCGGTTTTTTCGATCGCCAGTAACCGGGATTTCGCTGGCATTTGCTGGAGCAAATTGGCCGAGGTTCCACCGGCCCCTGGTCCAAGTTCGATCACCGTCTGCGCTTCGCGAATGCATTGACGGTTTGCTAAGCAGTCCATCAGTTGAGCTGAACTTGGAATAACGGTGGCGACCTCGCGTGGGTTTTGCAGCCATGCACGCAACACACACCAAGTGCGCTGGGCGAAAGAAGGCTGTGTCACGCGGAATCGACGAGTCCAACGGCGGGCTCTTGGTGGGGTGATCGCTTCGACGGTAGATGTCATGGTGGTTAGATTCAGCAGGCTTCACAGTCTCGTTCGCCCCAAACGCTGGCGGCGACGCCGCATCGAACAGCACGCGGCGTGCCCACTCCAAGTTCCTGCTCCATTTTTCGCTTTTGGCCAAATCTCTACCAAACTTGTCATGCGACGATGTTTCGCTGCGTGGCGTCTGCCCTCTTGGCATGACGATTGCACCACCACGCGGTGATGTATGTAATGTATAGAGCGTTGGTCAGCCTAGGTTCCGGTTGATCGGCCAGTGGTCGCCGAGTGATCAACGGCGTTTAATTCGGCGAATGCAATACGACGACCACGTTAGTTAGCGGCTAGTTGATTCTCGGTTGTCGCCTTTCACTCCAGGAAAGAGGCGTCTGTCAACGCAATTTTTGCGGAGCAGAAGGCGACGTAGGGAAAAGCCCAACCAGAAAATCAACCGGCCCATAGCCCCCGGCGGAAAGATGAACGATGTAGAACAACTTGGGTGTGATGATCCTTCTCTTGTCGAGCGTGCGTGCGATGGAAATTCGCTCGCCTTCACTCGTCTGATTCAGTGCAATCGCGACAAACTTTTTGCCTCTTTATGCCGGTTTCTCGATTCACCTGTCGACGCCGAAGAGGCGCTCCAAGAGGCGTTCGTACGAGCGTTTACGCGCATCGAATCGTTCAAACGCAATAGCAAGTTTTCGACGTGGCTTTACCGAATCGCACTCAACACTGCGATTACCAATCGGCAGAAAAATCGCCGCGCCATTTCGATTCATGGCAGAGATCAGCAGTACCTCTACGACTTCGAGGACTCGCGTTACGAGTCGGCGGAGTCGATGATCATTCGCGAAGAGCAGAAGCAATTGGTGCATGCGGCGCTTGATCGGTTGAACGACGACCATCGCGCGATTCTGATTTTGCGAGAAATGGATGACTTAGCCTATGAAGAAATTGCGTCAGTGCTTGGCATTCCGATCAACACCGTCCGCAGTCGACTCTCTCGAGCCCGCGATCGGATGCGAGAGGTCGTCGAAGAGCTGCAGCAATACGTCGCCGAACCCACCAGCTAGACGGTTCGGACGCGATCTGACGGTCACCGGCAAGTAAATCCGCATCAGGCAATTATTCCGCGACCGATTCAGCCGCGCGTAGCGCACGCAGAATGTTACCGCCGAGAATTTTATGGATCTGTTCTTTGCCGTATCCTCGGTTCAGCAACTCCTGCGTGATCAATGGATAGCTAGCTACACTTTCCAGTTGTAGCGGCAATCGCGGGACTCCGTCAAAGTCTGAACCAATCCCGACGTGGTCAATCCCCGCGACCATGATCACATGCTCAATATGATCGACGACATCGTGGATTGTTCCGTTGGCATTCTCATTCGCCGCTAAGGTTTCTGTCGGCGCGACGTATTTTGAAAAGAAGTTGACCATGACAACGCCGCCGTTCTTCGAAAGTTCTTTCAGTATTTCATCAGGCACATTTCTCGGGTGATCGGTGATCGCGGCAGCCGATGAGTGCGAAAAGATGACAGGCGCGGTCGAGATTTCCATCGCCTGCCGCATGACTTCAGGAGAAACATGAGACAGATCGACCAGCATACCGAGACGATTCATTTCTCGTACGACTTCGATACCAAATTCTGTCAGTCCTCCATGTCTTGATTCGTCTGTCGCAGAGTCCGCCCATGGCAAAGTTCTTGAATGCGTCAACGTCATGTAACGACAACCACGATCGTAGAGTCGTTTCAAATTGCCAAGTGACCCTTCAATCGAATGACCGCCTTCGATTCCCATCATCGACGCGATCTTTCCAGACTCGGCGATCCGCATCACATCGTCTGCCGTCGATGCCATTTCGAACACGTCGGGATAACGCTCGACCAATTGATCGATAATCTCGATTTGGTGAAGTGTTTGCAGAAATGCGTCTTCCGTTTCCGTGGTATCCGCAGGCACATAGACCGACCAAAATTGCGCCTTCAGACCTCCCTTGCGCAGTCGCGGAATATCGGTATGTTGCTGCGGTTGCAACTTCGACACATCAACTTGATCGAAGGATGAATTCCCATTTTCGCGAAGTTCCCAAGCGAGATCATTGTGTCCGTCGAATAGCAAACCGGAAAAATGAATCTCGCGTCCTTGCTCAGTTAGCAGTACTTTGGGGCGTACCAGCGGGGGATCGGCCGGCAACCATTGGGCAAACACCAAAAGATTGACGACAGAAATGAAAATCCGGCAACACATCGACACTGGTCCTCTCTTTTTCGACTCAGTTCGTTGCTTCAGGTCCCTTTGCTTCAGACCAAGGATCCGTCGTGATGAATATCCGAAGCATTCCGAAAGCTTACCAGATCGAAGCACTCGACTGGATGAGTTCCACCTCAACCAAAAAAACGGTGTCGCATGAGTAACATCTCGTTGATCTCCAGTTGGCAAATTAATCATGCGATCTTCGAAACGTTATCGAGGAAAAACCCTAGTTAGTGGTCTGGTTCATCACCGCGGTCAAAATGCTCATCGGCGGCATCGTTATTGTTGAGGAGCCTAATTCGATTTTGGCGTTTCCGTCGTTTTGAAACTTGAAATCATCGGACGTACGAATCAGTTCAAAGCGTTTTCCCTTTGGAACATTTTTCATCGTGACCTCCAGTGTCTGTTCTTCATTCGCAGAATTGATCGCAACCACGACAAGTTGCTGATCGCTTTCATGCAGAAATGAAGCTACTTGAATTGGTCCAAACGCGGGACTGGCCGCTATCCGTACTGCACCGGGACGAATGAATTTGAAGTAGTGCCTTGCCGCGTGCGACTTGTCGGTGTATCCGCTGGTCAACATTAAACCATGTGTCGATTTCTCTCGTTCGCAGATCTGCCACGGGACGAACGCAGAACAATTGCCTCCGACCAATGCGTTATGAATCGCATTGGCGACGCCCTTTTGAATGGGAACTGGCCAATCGTGACCACCGGTCCCACCTTCGGTGATCCAGAACGGCTTGCCTGTCTCCTGGATAAGCTTCCAGAAAACTCGTGATGAATTCGCCGACATTTCTTCCACCACACCATCTTCATAGCCGTGCGTAGCGAATACATCGATGGCCTCAAATGCGGCTTTGTCCTTTTTGATCGCTTCGATGTAGGTTCCCGTTCCACCGTCATACATATGACTGGTCATCGTTTCTGGACCAAAGATTTTGACGTCTTGGTATCCTTCTCGATCGAGCGCCGTACGAAGCATGGACAAGATTATCACATAGTCATCCGCGTCCCAAACACAGCTCTCGAATGATTGCGAGAATTGAACTTCATTTCCCGGACTGACAGCGTAGAGCGGCGCGCCTTCCGAATCGTGTTTTTTGACGTATTCGACCATCCACTTGCAGAAATGGGGATAGAACTCCTTCTTCACACGGTTCCGAATCCCACGATAGTCATTGGCCCGAATCCCGCTAGAACGCTCGTCTGTGATCGAATCGTTTTCTTTCATCCACGCCGGCGGACTCCAAACGGTTCCGATCAGCTTTGAGTTGGGCTCATGTTGTCGGATGGCCTTTCCAAAGTCGACAAAGATCTGTGGTCTACCACGACTTGCCTGCATATCAAAATCGGTGTGGCTGATCTGACGCCAATCGGACTGAGCATTGGGTAAGGTCGGTCCCCACATGTTAACCCTTAACATGGTGCATCCCATGCCATTGACATATGTGTCTTGAAATTCTTCTGTCCGATACAGCTCTCTCATCGGAGCCTGCCACGCGACGAGACACGTTCCAAAGCCCTCGATCGTTTGAAATCGCTGACTTCCGTCAATTTTGACTTCGACGGCATTGGCCGGAAAAGCCAAAGCGAAAAGTAAAAGCAAGACGCTACAGATATAGAAACGACTCATTGTGTGCACTGGAGTAGTGATGGCGGGGTGGAACCTACGACCGAACCGCCATTGTATCTGACCGCTTTCCTCCGTTGTAAAACACACGTTTTCATTGAACGCTGGAGGAGAAGACGTTGGTGCGATCTGCAAAACTTTGACCGCCGCTGTCCGCCTCACACCAGAGATCCATTTTGTCTTTGAAATTGGGAAATGCAAAAGATTCGGTGTCAGACCCCAAGTTCCGACGCGTTCGTAGTAAAGATTGGCCACAGCGACGAGGTTGCCAAAGTTAAGCACATCGAAAGGTAGTCGACGAAGCGATCTCGGCTTGTTTAAGAGGCCCTCAGGCAGATTCGCCCCAAGCCGTCGATGCCTATGCGTCGTCTGCTGAGTAGATAGCGACGTCTCGCTCACCGCGCAAGTTAATCGAGCTCGCGCCTTTCTAACTGAGGCAATGTGAACTACGCTGAAGACTTGCGCCCGCCCCCCCCGAAATTCGCTATCGACCATGCGTGTTCGTCCATTTCGTCGCTTAAAGGCTGAGGTCCTTGAACGTCGATGCCTTCTGGCGTCAGATGTGATGGAATCGGAGCCAAATGACCAAATCTCAGACGCGGATGTGTTCACGGAAACCGGAATTCTGCGAGGCAGCTTTTCATCCGAACAGGACAGCGACTATTTTCGGGTCGAATTGTTGCAAGGTAGTTCGATAGCCATCGACCCAAGATATGCGGATTCAGATCGCGGCGATCGTGAACACTTTACTGCGTTCGATTTATTGGACAGCAGTGGTCGGCTAGTGCTCCGGTCAGACGACGTCTTCGCCACGACGTATGTCGTTCCAGAAACATCGGACTACTTTTTGCGAATCAACGCGGATGATCGATTTGATCTCCCCACTATCAGCTATGCGATTTCGGTTTCGATCGCTCCCTTGGCCGGCGTCCTCGAAGCAGAGCCCAACGATTCAATTGAACAGGGAAATGAAGTCAACTCGGCGACGCGGATTGCTGGCGAACTGACCTCAGCCGTCGATCGCGACGTGTTTTCAATCGCTGCGTCTGGCGGTGAAACGATCGTTCTTGATTTCACTTATCACCACCAATACCCACGGGTCTCACTGCTTGATTCTAGCGGTAGCGTACAGCGTGTCGACGAATCGGGACTTGGGTTCGCGTTCCAAACTCAACGTTCGGATCAGTATCACGTTGTCTTGGAATCAACTGGCATCCAAACTGGAACGCTCGCGTATACTGCCAATCTTGCGAAATTCGGTAATGCGACGGTCGAGCCAGAACGTGGACATCACCTAAGTGACCATAGTTCAACTTGGTCGGTCACACGGCAATCCAGCGAGCGTGTATCGATTTTGGAAAGCGTCGATGATAAAGATATCTACCTTCTTGAAGGAAATGGATTAGAACGTTTTTACTTTGACCTGCGCAGTGACCCGAACGATTTCCTTTCACATACTGGTCGCCGAATTAGTTTGCTCAACCAGTATGGGCAATTGATCGCGTATAGCGAAAACCAACGGTTCAACTACGTCGAATTACCGATGCTGTCAACGCCGGGGAAATACTTCTTGGTTGTCGAGCCGACTTCGCACCTCGGCCTCGGCGCGTACAAACTTGCCGGTTCGACGATTGATGTTTTTGGGCACCAACGTGACGTCCCCTTATACTTCTTCGACTTTGATCAGCAATTGCCCGAACATCGCGGGCGTGGTTTTGACGCTCCGTTCTCAAGTCCTGAAAATATTCCATTTATCATCGGCGCATTCGAATCGACATACGATCGTTTCGATGTCGATGTCACGACGGAGCTTCCGGCTGGCGATCGCCCCTATATTTCACAGGGTGTCGGCAATTTTTCGGGCCGAGGGAATGGCGGCAATGGAAGCATTCGTTTACGCACCGTTGAAGGATCGTCAATTGCGGACATACCGAGTGGAATCCCAGTCGGAACGATCAATCACGAAGTAGGGCATGCAGTAACGCTGAATCACTTCCGAAGTAGCCTGCAACAAGTCGCATGGGAGAACTACGGAAAAGACCTTTTTCCCGGAACCGGCTTTGGCTTTTCTACTCAACCGGTTGCAACTGGGACGACGATGAATCATCTCGATCAAGTCGATTGGGTGCTTCAATCTGGAAGCCAATATCGAGACCCGATAGGTAGCACCGAACCGGTCGAGTTGGACGTGTTAATCGACGAAATGATGTTTGAACTGCGGACCGAGACTCAAACAACGGTCGGACGAGATCCACACCATATCGTGCAAGGTGATTTCAATGGCGATGGGCATACTGATCTGGTGACGGCCAATAGCGGCGATTCCACGATGACCATTCTCTACGGTTCGTCGACGGGAGTCTTAGGAAACGCACATCATCTTAATGTTGGTCCCGATGCCTGGTTCGTTGACTCAATCGCCTCGTCCGATTTCAACGGTGATGGGATCGACGACTTGGCACACTCCAACTACGAAGCGGCCGGCAGCATTTCGATTTTTCTTGGAAGCACTACTGGGCCGCCGATCTTGATCGATGACTTCCCTGTCGGCAACCGACCCAACTCGATTCGGGCGGCCAACTTGAATGCCGATCAGTTTCTCGACCTTGTCGTTGCAAACTATTTCGGTGCTGATGTGTCCGTATTGATGGGAATGGGAGATGGAACTTTCGCCAATGCCGTTCACGTCAGTACCGGTGGTGCACGTGCCAACTCCATCGAGATTGCTGATTTGAATCTCGATGGGCACGCTGATGTGATCGTCGGAGACTCCATCGGATCACATGTCACTGTCCTCATCGGATCTGCCAACGGGACACTGACAGTGGCAGAGCAATACGATTTGCCTGATGACGTTGCTGACTTGGTTGCCTTGGATGCCAATCTCGATGGTAAATTGGATGTGGCCAGCGTCAGCCGAGAGGAAGGTTCTATGACGATCCTGCTTGGCGACGGCGGAGGAGAGCTGTCGATCGACCGATCTTTTATTGGATCCCCCGGGGCCGCCATGATTGAAACGGGCGATGTCAATGGCGATGGCGCGGCGGACTTGATGGTGCCTGTCCGCGACCGGTCGATTTTTGAAGTTTATCTCAATGACGGATCCGGTGACTTCGGTCGACCAATCCAATTTGACCTAGATTCATCTCTCGGATCGGGCGTTCTGCTAACCGACGATAGCGAAACAGGAGACGTTGAATTATGGATCGCCGAAGCTGGCCCAGACACGATCCGGAAGATGTTGCCAGTGGCGAACGACCCAAGAAATGATCGTGCCGTTATTCACGGGTCGATCGATACGGGGTCTGAGGTAGAGATTTATTCGTTAAGCGTTGTCGCTGGAGATACTTATCTTTTTGACATCGATTCGGCAGAGTATCAGTACACACTCGATGCGGCGATTGTAATCACCGATGCGGTCGGTAATGTCGTCGTCGCAAATCGCGCCAGCGTTGATCCAGACAGTGGCCTGACATCCGCAGATCCGGCGATACTGCATACTTTTCGTACCTCCGGCGAATATCAAGTTCACGTTTTCGGCGAGAATGGGACCCAGGGAAAGTTCCGATTGAAGGTGACTCCTGAACGAGCGTTCGATACGGCGGGCCCACGTCTCTTACGTGCCTTCCCCCAAGAAAACGATGTCATCGATCAAACCAAGCAACTGGCGTTCTGGTTTAACGAAGGCGTCGCTGCCGAGTCAATCAATCAACAAACGCTTCGGGTTGTTGGTCAGAGTTCAGGTTTGATGCAAGGAACTACCGCGTTTGATCCAATCAAGAACGTTCTCATTTGGACTGCCGATGAATTGCTGCCTCTCGATACGTACACGGTGACACTTGATGGACTCTACGACTCCTTGGGCAACAATTTGGATGGCGAAATCAACGCGGTCGTCTTTCCGAGTGTCTCCGGAGATGCTATCCCGGGCGGTGCATTGCAGTACTCGTTTCATGTCAATGCACCGGACACGTCGCCGGCAACCGTGGATTCCTGGTCTCTTACCGAGTCATCTTACAGCTCGCACGTCATTTTTCTTGAATTCAGTGAGCCTCTCGACGCTGTCGAAGCTCAACGTCAACGTCCAATATTGGTTCACGAAGGAGTCGATGGCACGTTTGGGACTGCCGATGATTTTGAAGTGCCAGTTGACGGTTTCTACCGGCGAGATCCTGAGTTAGGTCTCCAGGGTGACTACTATCTGGAATCGCGAGGATACCTTGAACCGGGACGATACCAGCTAGATTTAGAGTTTATCGACGAAGCGGGATATCCAGTCGTTGTTAGCGAGACGTTTTCGGTTCAACAAGTTTCACTCAATCATGGGGTCTCGGTCATTGATTTGAACTATCAACCAGGAGCGGTCCATTCACGTGACGGTGGGAAAGACATCGATGTCCGATTTAGCCGCCCTGTTGATCCTGCGACTTTGACGACCGACAGTTTCCGCGTTTACCATTCCAGCGACGCTCAGTTCTTCGACGCGAACGATCAACTACTATCGGATGCAGATGGGCTGATCGATTGGGACGTCACGACATTGACGGCAACGTTTACGACCGCGACGCCGTTGGAGGACGGGTTTTATCTTGTCGAACTCGACGGTGATGAAGGCGGGATCACTGGCCTAGATGGGAACGCGTTGGATGGAGAGTTTTTGGATTCGAACGTCAATGGATCGACCGATTGGTCAATTTATCCCGATGAGTTTTCCGGAGACGGTCGTGCGGGCGGCGATTATCGCGCATTCTTCGGAATCACGGACGACGTCCCGCAATCGCTAACCCTGTCGATCGACGAAACGTCGATTTCTGAATCCGGAGGGATGGCAGAGCTAGAAGTGCTGCGTTCCGGATCGGGGGGGGAACTGACGGTCTATCTCGCATCATCGGATGAAAGCCGAATCCGCTTGCCGGAGAGCGTGACAATCGAAGCAGGAACCAATCGTTCTGCCACCGTGCTGGTCGAAGCGATCGATAACAATCGCGTTGATGGATTGCAGCTGGTCACAATTTCCGCAGTCGCAGAGAGCTATTCTTCTGGTCAAGGTTTTGTCAACTACGAAGGAAACTCGTTCCTGGAAATTACCGACAGCGAACAGCTCGAGCTTGAGATCGCGGAGAATAGCATTTCGGAGTTTGCCGGTTCAACAACGCTAACGGTAACGCGTCCCGGTTCCCGCGGCGACCTGGTCGTTACGTTATCGAGTTCAGATTCGCAACAACTATCGTTACCGCAGACGATTATTATTCCCGATGGTGATCGAACGTCTCCGGTTATTAACATTGCAGCAATCGATGATGTCCTCGTCGACGGAAATGTCTCAGTCGCGATCACAGCGTCCTCCGACGGGTATCTTTCCGATTCGGATTTGATCGACATCCTTGATCATGAGCCGCTGACGATCGAGGCCGCAGATTCATCGATCTCAGAAAATGATGGACAAACGACGATTGTCGTTACCCGACCTGGTACGATCGGTGAACTCGCAGTCACCATCGACGCAGATCGGACAAGAATGAATCTGCCAACGCAGATTCTCATTCTCGACGGTGAAACGTCTTCCGATCCAATCGTTGTCACCGCCATCGACGATGATCTCGTTGAAGGCGATGTCTCGGTGACACTTGTAGCCGGCGCCACCGGGTTGATCGATGCGAACATCATTTTGGAAGTGACGGATTACGAAGAACTGATCGGTTCACTCAATACCGCGGTCTTCTCCGAGAATGGCGGCGAAGCTGAGCTGATCATCACTCGTCACGATACTCGATCAAAGTTAGTGCTGTCGATCGAAAGCAGTGATCCGAGTGAAGCCAGCGTGGTTCGCACGGTAACGATACCGACAGGAATTGCGAATTCGGAACCGATACACATCGAAGCAGTTGACGACCAAATCGTTGATTCGAATCAGTTCGTTCAAATTCGCATCGTCGCAGAAGGTTATCAGCCTCTTGATGTTGATGTCCTCGTAACCGATTACGAACAGCTTGAATTGGCGATCGAACATGCGGAAATCTCAGAATTTGGAGGAATGACCAACGTTGCGATCACAAGATTCGATGCCGACGAATCGTTAATTGTTCAGATCAGTGTTGATGCCCCGTCGGAGGTCGACATTCCTTCGCTGGTTCAATTTTCCGAGGGAGATCGTACTTCGACGATCGAGGTCTTTGGCGTCGATGATTTGGAAAATAATGGGATACAGACCGTGCGGATCACGGTTACGGCGCCAGGATATGAGACCAGCGAAATCGTACTGAATGTCACCGACGTTCCGATCTACGCCCTCGATGAAAATGAAATCGAGCCCGAGGACGATTGGACATTCTCTCACGCTCTCGTTCGCGCCGATAAATTGGTTTGGCAGTACGAACAGACCGGAACACCGTTCCATGTCACCGCGGACGCTTCCTATCAAAATCCCATCAATGCGTCTGATGTGGATGCAAGCGGGCTAGTCTCACCGATCGATGCGTTGATCGTCATCAATGAGATCGCGGCGGAACACTTCTGCGATCATTCACGGGGAAGTGACGGCAGAATCCGCGAAAACGGAGAAGTAAATCTCAACTTCTTTCGGTTCTTCGACGTCAATGGCGATCATCGAATTACCCCAATTGATGCTCTCCAAGTCATCAATCAGATCGCTAGGGATGCGATCGAAGCAGAGGGTTCGGAGCAGATCGTGGATTGGTGGCAGCCATTAAATTGGAAGCCGGATCGTGACGACGAGGAGAGACTACAAGTAGACGTGCAGGTACTTCATCGTGGCGAAATAGGTCGGCCAACGGAATTCGAGCAACAATCAAGCCAATTTCCCCACAACCGATCCCCTCTTTCCCCGAATCGCGAGTCGGCTGGACAAGAATCAATTGATGCCGCGTTCTCGGAACTGGAATTATTCTCGGACAACGTTGCCGTGTCATCGGAATCTGGCAACGGTCCGCTACGACGTTGATGCCGGGGAAGCTTAAGGGGAGTTGGACGCTTCGGTGCTGAAACGCGAGTGCACGAAACCGATTGTGCAACTCCGCAGAGTTTGTCCAACTTCGCGGACTTACCTGATTTTGTTTTGCTGCATCGGTGCGTATCCGCCAACTCGACCGCTAGCGAACTTTGACTGCCACATAAAACGCGACAAGCCGCTAAAACACATCAGCTTCCATACTCGCTGACCGGAGATATTTGCAATAGTTGTGTTCTGAGAAAATTCTCAGGCGGCGATTTCTTCCTGCAGGATTCCGTCTTTGAAGGACCGTCCTTCGATGACGTGAATGATCTTTTCGTGGCTGTTTAGTCGTCTCCATTTCTTCGATGCTGATTCAGCAAGCTTGAACATCATCGCTAAGCTCGCTCGGCGCGACCCGTTACCTCTTGTCTTGCGATGACGAAGGCGGATCGTCGCGAATGTGGATTCAATCGGATTCGTTGTCCTCAGATGACTCCAGTGTTCGGCCGGAAAGTCGTAAAACGTTAGAAGCACCGACCGATCCTTTTTCAGGCAGTCACATGCCTGGGAGTACTTCGCTTGGTATTTTTCGCAGAACGCGTCGAACGCTTTCTCGGCATCGGCCTTGGTCTCTGCTTGCCAGATCTCATGAAGGTCGCCCTTGGCCTTCGGCTGAACGCTCTTGGGCATTTTGTTGAGGACGTTGGCTGTCTTGTGAACCCAGCACCGTTGCTCGCCGGTGGCCGGATACACTTTGCGAAGAGCTGCCCAGAATCCAAGGGCACCATCGCCGACGGCCACTTTGGGATCGATCGTCAGGCCACGATGCTTGAGATCCAATAGCAACTCGGTCCAACTTTGTTCGCTTTCCCGGTAACCATCGAGCACCGCGATGAGTTCCTTTTGACCGTCGGCTGTCGCTCCCATCAGGACCAGTAAACACTGCTTTTTATTGGCATCATCTTCCAATCGGACCTTCGCGTAGATTCCGTCCGCCCTCACGTAAACGTATTGCTTGCCGGTCAGATCGCGTTTGCTCCACTGGTCATATTCTTGGCTCCATTGCTCTTTCAGCCGAACAACGACGCTGGCGCTGAAACCGGCCGCCCGCTCTCCGAAGAGCGACTGCAACGCTTCGACGAAGTCACCGATGGAGACGCCTTTGAGGTAAAGCCATGGAATCAATTCTTCGATCGCTTTGGTCTTTCGCAGGTAAGCCGGAAGCACGCTCGGAGTGAACGTCACTCGCTTCTCCGGATCAGGGTGATTGTCACGGACACGTCCCTGGGAAACGGGAA
>NZ_VSZO01000080.1 GCF_008312935.1 Roseiconus lacunae
TTCGGGCACGGAAGCTAGGTCGTCGCTGTCAGCGAGGACCAGTGTCGTGCCGCCACCGTCGTTGGGTCGTGTCAACATTTTGATTGGGCGAACGTTGGTGATAACGGGGTCGCGGCCAAACATGGTGAACTCAGGAAACAACAGCGCCCGCGACTCCCGTTCATCACATGGTTCGTCAGGCTACGTTTGCCGCCGGCTGGAAGTTGGACGGGCCAGAACCATTGTAGCAATCGCTGCGTGGTGATGGGCCTTATTGTCGATCGCGATTACGATATCAAACCGTGACCACCAATGCGATCAACAGGCGACAGAGGTTCCGTGGCCAATGGATGGGCCGGTACGTGAATCAATACGGTAAGCCAGGAGTGACAACCAAACCGCGACATCAAGAGCGATCAATAGGCGACTGATGTTCCTCTGCCAAGCAATGGGCCACTACGCGAGTCTTCCGGCACGACGAAAGTGACTTGCGCTGCGGATCACCAAGCCATGATCCGGTTGGACAAGCTGCTCTATCAAACCGTGACATCAAGAGCGATCACTAGGAAACAGAGGTCGCGTCACGACGCGATGGGCCCAATACCAGCCACAACGACAGGCGTCGGATCTGATCCGCACTCGAAGGTGATGGACCAACGAACGTAAAGTAGCACGACGAACGGCTAGGATCACCGGGCAACGGCGATCAAGTAAAAACTAAAACCCAAAGGCCCCCGACTCCGTTGCTCCGTGTGCATCCGATTGTTCGCGAGCCCGCGCGCAACGACAGCACGAAGCACCGTCGCCATTTGCCAGTGTAACCGATTGAATACCTGAAGTGACATCCGGCGTCCCAGTCAGGCGTCGGTTGTCCGCATCCGCTTGTGCGTCAAATCAAGTGAATCGAAAAACAACCTCGCATCCAATACGATCAACTGCCCCGCGATATTCGAAGCGAATCCCAGGAAACAGAAGTCACGTGACATAACGATTGGCGACATTGGAGTGCAGTATGCCAAGAGCCGTTCCCATCAGGCGTTGGCTAGTCGCCATCTGTCAAACCGTCTGCGATCTGAAGCAACATCGATAGGCGATGGGCTTCTTCTGAGCACGGAACAAAACCATTGATCATCGATGAACCGTTAGCGATTCTAGAGATCGCAAAAAACAGTGGGCCTCACCACCGGGCGTCGGATGGCATCGCGAACGCAACGGATCACGCGGTCGCCGCGAGCGATCCTCCACTTCAATAATCACAACTCGGCGACTCGGCGTGCATCCGATGGTTACCCGCCGCTGTGATGCTGTAGATTAACGGTCAACTCTCCAATCCCAAGGAGACCAAGTATACCAGTCACGCCATGACACATCACCGGAACAAAAGAGCTTGAAGGCACGCCGAGCATCGTCCAGTGTTACAAAAACGTCTGCCCGCTGGTTGCAGTCAGCGTCAGGAATGTGGTACTCGAGAATCCATGGGTCCGACCCCGTCTTGGCGAGAAACGCTCTTGTCGGATCGTCAGGTTGCCATGCATTGCCAATCTGGATGTAGTCATCGGGTGTCCGTTCCAAAATGGCGAAGCTACCGAAAGAATCGCCAACCAATGTCGCGTCAATGTCGTCCTCGCTAGGCGATTCAATTTCGGCTGCGTCTTCGGTTGTGAGTTTCATTGGCGGTTTGATTGTCCACCGACGTTGCTCATTGGTCGGGTAACGATGGCGGTAACGGGGCCGCCGCCAGAGAACTCTGATTCCAAAATCCGCGTTGTCGGCGGCTCCCGTTCACCGCATGGTTACCCCACTTTGGTTTCAGCTAACCGTTTGTGTGCATAAGAGCAGCCTTGGAAAACCAGTCCGAGTATTCTTCCGATCGTAAACAGTCGATCCTCAGTTGCCCAAAATGGTCTTCGCAAATATGCCGAAACGTATTGTACTCAGACTCGTTAATTGTGAATGGTTCCCACTGGATCGTCATTCCAGATGCTGCATCGTCGAATCCACAGAGCAAAAACGAGTTGAGTATCTTTAACGTTGGGAACAATTTTGTACGACGAATGATACCAAATGATAAACCTTTCTGGGCAATCGTTATGGATTTAGCGACACTCATTCCTGTCGTTTCGTCCTGTTCAATTCTTCTGCATGGCTATGGACGGGGTAACGTCTACCGGTCACCCGGTCCGCGCAGGTGATCTTCCGTTTTCAATACAGTTCGACTCGCGGACTCGGGTGCACCGGATGGTTCCCCGCTTCGTTGGCGTCGCGGACCAGCCAAAAGAATACCAAAGATGAGAGACAGCGCGATCGCGAAACCGACAACGGTCATCATGAATCCTTGGGCACGCATTCCAGTGAGAATTGCGATGGAGAATGGCAAAAGTATCGGCAATGCGCAGTATCGGAGCAGTCGATAACGTGTGGCACTGTCAACAGGATAGTTGCGGGAGCGCATGCGGTAAGCCAGGCCACCAATCGGGACGCCAAGGAGCACAAGCAAAAAACCGAGTGGGTTCGGGTCAGCTGAAACTGGAATCGCGACAACCAACGGAATGGCAGCGAACGCGCCGAGCAATCCGCCAGTCGCGAGGAACAAAGCCGGGCCGCGTCGAGATCGAATCGATCGAACTGGACGTGCAGCCGCAGCAGCATCGTGCGATGGAGGTGAGTAAGGATTCGATATCGCTGGATCGTGAGTCAATGTTTGATAGTCAGCGTCTCAGTCGGGGAACGACACGCGTCACCGGGTACGCGCAAAAAATTCTCAACTTCAAAAACGCCGACTCGCGTACTCCGGTGCACGCGATTGTTACCCAACACCGTTGCTTGTCTTCCGGGGTGCGACGTAGTACTGCTCGAATCGGCTTGCAAACAATCGACGCTGAAGACGCGCGACACGATATCGCCAGCCGACAGGTTTTGCGCTACATACGGCGCTGATCGTCTCAAAGTCGTTCAGATCGTGCGGCGAATATCCATCTAACGATATGCCATGAGGATAGTAGCATCGCAGAAGCATCCATTTCGAATTGTTGTGATTGAAAGTCCAGTATTCTTTTCCGTCCTCTGCCGTGGAACCGTATTCCTCGACAAGCTCCAAGTCAAACTTCGACTGGAGCCAACCTGCTATTTTAAGGAACAGTTTGCGGTCACGTGCATCCGTAAAGATGATGGTAGGAACCCAATCGGCTCCGTAAGTCACAAGACCGATTACCGCGTTGTCGAAATCACGCATGATTCAGTCGGGTAACGTTGGTGATAACGGGGTCGCGGCCAAACATCGTGAACTCAGGAAACAGCAGCGCCCGCGACTCCCGTTCATCACATGGTTCGTCAGGCTACGTTTTCCGCCGGTTGGAAGTTGGACGGGCCAGAACCATTGTAGCAATCGCTGCGTGGTGATGGGCCTTATTGTCAAGTGGGATTACGATGTTAAACCGTGACTACGATTGCGATCAACAAGCGACAGAGGTTCCGTCGTCATTGGATGGGCCGGTAGGTGAGTCTACGCGATGGGACAGGCGCGACAGCCAAACCGCAACATCAGGTGCGATCAACAGGCGACTACTGTTCCGTTGTCAATCGATGGGCCCCTACGCGAGTCATCCGGCAAGACGAAAATGACTTGCGTTGCGAATCACCAAGCCATCATCCGATTGGAGAAGATGATCTATCAAACCGTGACATCAAGAGCGATCGACAGGAAACAAAGGTCGCGTTACGACGCGATGGGCCCAAGTCCAGCCACAACGACAGGCGTCGGATCTGATCCGCTGTCGAAGGTGAATGAACCAACGAACGTGACTTAGCACGACGAACGGTGGAATTCACGGGGGGCCGGGCGAACGACTTGCAAGCAGACCATTGAACGCGACTCCCGGCCTCCCGTGCAATTCATGGTTCCCCGTCGATCTTTGGGATCCATGATGGAACATCGTCCAGCATCCTGCCTTCGTCTTGAAGGAGCCCGCCGACAACAGTTCGTACCAACAGTAGTATTGCCTGCCCGACTTCCTCATTGTAGACCATCGCGGCCTCCTGCACTCGATTTGACACCCAACAGTATTCAGGTATATCGGACGATTGATGTCGAAAATCAGCGGCGTGATGTGCGATCGCGTGCCCATCACCAAGTGGTTGCGCCCACAACTCGTGGTGGTCGGACATTAGATGTAGTGGTTTGCCAAGCACGGGCGGTTGCATCAATTGATCGTACATATCACCCATCGACCACGTGTCGGCGTGACAAGAGAAGTAAAGAATCGGGGTTGAGCAACGATTCGCGTTGAGAGAGTCAACGAAATGATCTAGGCGTGAACGAATTCCAATAGACCACTGCGATGGGCACCACTCATTCGGTTCGTCAAACGTGCGAGCAACGGCCCAATCCTCAAGCGTCGACCATGCGACGGCGGACGACGCCCCTCCAATTACAGAAACGGTCAAGAGCTGAGATGCCATTCAACGTTTAGATCGGGGAACGGTGGTGATAACGGGGTTGCGGCCAAGCATCGTGAACGCAGGAATCAAGTGCGCCGCAACTCCCGTTCATCACATGGTTCGTCGCTTTACGGTTGCCGTCGTGGTGAAGTTGGACGGTCGTGATCTATTGTAGCGATCGCAGGTTGACGTGGGGCGATCGATCAGTCTGGATCGGGACCAGAATTGTGTGTGCGAACCATGGTACCGGAGTCAAGCGAGATCCGATCGAGAGGCTTGATCGAGTGCTGGGGCCATTGGAAGACTCCACCGCGACAACGCAATAGGCGTACAGGATCACGATCCATTATTGGCGATTGTTGGGCGTTGGAAACGTTTACCATACCGTGGCATCAAGTGCGATCAAAAGGAAACAGAGGTCGCGTCATCATGCGGTGGGCCGA
>NZ_VSZO01000081.1 GCF_008312935.1 Roseiconus lacunae
ACAAAACCATTGATCATCGATGAACCGTTAGCGATTCTAGAGATCGCAAAAAACAGTGGGCCTCACCACCGGGCGTCGGATGGCATCGCGAACGGTTGCGATGACCGGGCCGCGGCGAACGATCATCCACTGAAGAAAAACACGACTCCGCGGCTCCGTGTCCATCGCTTGGTTCGTCGGGCGTTAATCAAGTGTTTCGACAAACGCTCGACATTCTTGTTCATGCTGATCGTACGGCAAGTCGCCGACACGTTCCCAAAGCACAAACAGCTCGTTTATGTGCCGAAATTGTACCAAATCAGCAATGCGTCTGATGCGATCGTCATCATCACACGATTCGCCGATATCAAGCATCAAGTGGGCTAGGTACTGTTGCCAATTGCGAAACCGCGTAACTTCGTCCGGATCTTCCAGAGCCAGATAGATCAGTTGATTTGCATCAGGGTCGTCAAACAGCACCAGATCGAAGTTGCCGTTGTCGAGAATTGGTACGATCCGGTCTGCGGTATAGAGAATCTGCGTGTCTGGTGACAGGAAAAACTCTTCCGGTGGACCAAAATAGATATCGAGATTCTCTGGGAGTTGCTTTGTCCGATACGAGTCAAGGAAGACTGGCGCCGGTTGCCATCGTGCAAGTGCATCCGAAGCGTGTTGACGAGTGATTGGCATAGGGCGCTAATTGATCCGACGAACGGTAACGATCACGTGGCCGCCGCGAACGACTCACCACTTCAATGAGTCCAACTCGGCGGCTCACGTGCATCGATTGGTTCGTCGATTTACGGTTGTCGCCAGCTTGAAGTTGGACGGACATGATCCATTGTAACAATCGCTTAGCAACATGAGACGATCAATCAGTCCGGACCGGGATCACGATAGTGCATGCGACTCGTGGTGCCGGATTCAATCGACATCCGATCGATTAATCATTCCGGCGAGTTGGGGGAATTCGAAGACTCCGCCGCGACGAAGCAGTAGACGTATGAGTTTACAATCCAACGTTGGCGATTTTTGGGAGTTGGGAACGTTAACCAAACCGCGACATCAAGTGCGATCAACAGGAAACAAAGGTCGCGTCATCATGAAGCGGGCCGACTGCGGTCACCCTATCCGGCTTGTGCGTTGATCCGAATTCAAAGATCGATGAACCTACCAGCGTGACCAAGCACGACGAACGTCCGCCGTAACCGAGCGGCGACGAAAGATTTTCGATTTCAAAACCGCCCGACTTCGCCGCTTCGGTTCACGGCATTGTTCTGTCGCGCGTCATACTTAATTTAAGCTGTATCGATCGGAATCTGTTCAAATGAGTCAACCGTGAACTCCGCGAAATCGTTGTCTTCGTCCCAGACTTCCACACGGTATCGCCCGAATTCCAATTGTCCGCCAATGTCCATGATGCGAAATTGATAGCAATCATCGAGTGCCGCAACAACAGCCGTGACCGGTCGTGGGTCTGCGCAACGCAGTTCATAGATCGTATCGCCATGTTCAAAGGTAATGACCGCTACGCGTGGATACTGCGTTATTTGGACGCTTTTGACTCGTGACGGGTAGGGAGTTTCGAACTTATATGCAGACATGTGATGCTGTCTGAGCGACAGAACGGTAGCCATCACCGAGGACTGACGATTGATTGTCCACTTCAAAAACCTCGCACTGTCTTCAGTCTTTGACGTCATCAAGGTAGATCGCGGTCGCTAACACCAAGTCAATATACGCGAACGTGGCCAACCTGGAAAGCAACACGTCCACCCTCCGACCTGACCGTCTCCAGAATGCAAGGCGGGCTCCTTCGTCGTCGCGCAGGACAAAGTCCGTTCCACATACTCCAAGCAGCAGTGAGCACGTTATTGGCAGATCGGATGATCTGTGACGTACGTGACCGAGAGACACGGATCGCTGTCGATAGCGTAATCGCAGCCTAGGCAAGTGTTGATTAGGTAGGATCCGAGCGGTTTCGTCACTGGCGAGTCGCAAAATGCCAACATTCCCTGATACGTACCCGCGAACCAGTTTGTTTCCGGCAAGGCAAAATGCGAACAAGAACCGCTCAGATCCGATGTTGCGTCCTTGTGTTTCCACAGCGATGCGCTCACTTGACGTCACTATTGAAGTCCGTGGCGGCCCGATTAACGATGACTCTATCGCTACTCGCCGAGACATCAGGGTACATTCCATGAAGCAGAACGTCAGCCGTCACCGAGGACGGGCCAAGAATCCAACCACTTCAAAACCGTCAACTCCCGTCCTTCGGTGCACGGCATTGTTCGTCGTCTTGGACGTCATCAATGTCGACAAATGGTTCAGCATCGCGGCCCGATACCGTCATGGTAAATTCAACCTTTCCAGTCGTTATCTCACATACAGCTTTCGGGTTGTCCAGATCACAGTTCTTTCGCTCAGTGACGGCTACAGTTGCTCGGGCAATACCGAACGGTGCAGTATCCGATCTATTGAATTGGAATGTCGTATCGATAGTAATCGCACCTCCGTAGAACCGGTGTTTCCCCTTTTCGATTACCGTCGTCTGTTGGGCAGCAGGTGCTTCGACAACGTCTTGTTTGCTCTCGTCACTGGCATCGGGCTGATCATTCTGCGGCGGGCATACGAGCATGAGGCGCGGCAGATAGTCACCCCAGTTAGGGTCTAATCGCGGCTTTTGGTTGAGATCACGGACCCACACTTCTTTCGCACTACCAAGCGGATCATCCCCCATCCGCAATTCTTGGTTTGGTACCAAAAATCGGAATCCTCGACGTGCGCGTTTATCTACGGTTTCAACAACGAGTTCGACCCACGTGCATTCGATACCGTCAACGGTTTGTCTTTCTAGTGCTTTAAAAGTTACATCAAGCTTCCGCATCGGTTCTCCCGGCCACTCCTCAATCATGCGGAAGGTCGCCCACTCTCCCTTCGAAGGTAAACGTTGCAAAAGCCCGTCAGCGAAGGATTGAACTCCAAATAAGCCCACTGAACAGAGAATACAACCCAGGGCAACTATTGGTCGCGTCATATTTTTCTTCATTCGAAGAGTATCGGGAGTGCATGGAACACCGGTGGAACAATGTAAACCTCTGCACTAGATGCGCAACACAGAATCATTTGCTTAGCAAAACCGAAAATTCGGCGATAGAACCAAGCCTACAGGTCGACGAACGTTGGTGATAACGGGGTCGTGGCCAAACATCGTGAACTCAGGAAACAGCAGCGCCCGCGACTCCCGTTCATCACATGGTTCGTCAGGCTACGTTTGCCGCCGGCTGGAAGTTGGACGGACCAGAACCATTGTAGCAATCGCTGCGTGGTGATGGGCCTTATTGTCAAGCGGGATTACGATGTTAAACCGTGACTACGATTGCGATCAACAAGCGACAGAGGTTCCGTCGTCATTGGATGGGCCGGTACATGAGTCTATGCGATGGGACAGGCGCGACGGCCAAACCGCAACATCAGGTGCGATCAACAGGCGACTACTGTTCCGTTGCCAATCGATGGGCCACTACGCGAGTCATCCGGCACGACGAAAGTAACTTGCGTTGCAAATCGCCAAGCCATCATCCGATTGGAGAAGAGGATCTATCAAACCGTGACATCAAGAGCGATCAACAGGAAACAGAGGTCGCGTCACGAAGCGATGGCCCCGAATTCAGTCACGACGACAGGCGTCGGATCTGATCCGCACTCGAAGATGAATGAACCAACGAACGTGAAGTAGCAAGACGAACGGGCCGGATCACGGCGACCGAGGAGTTGATTCTGATTTCAGGATCGACGACGCCGAGGTCTCCCGTGCATCCGATTGTTCTGTCGCGTCGTCTTGGGGTTTGTAGCAACAAACTGTAGGTCGTACACCCAACAGTCTTGCAGTTGAAAATGCAGAGACAACAGTAATGGATCGCCCGAACGTGTAAAGGTATCGGTCAACTATTGATCCCCCTAGAATACCGCCCTGCTGATGCCCTGTCACCTGCTCAGCAATACTGGCGACGATACTGGTCCCGATTCCATCCAATGCAATGGCAGCCACAAAAGCCGGTATCACCGACCACCAGCGTTTCGTCAACCCGAACAGGATTACTGTAGCAGCAATAGTTTGTGGAATTTTAAAAGGTAGAGACGCCCCTATCCATTCCTTGATAGCATCCGTGTGAGAAAGATGACTGTAGTAAGTTTGCGGTGCTAGATCCGACGTCAGAAATTGAATCCATGCGATCGCAACTGCTGCCGTCGTTGCAAACCCGATTAGTCCAGAAATCGAAAACCGGCCGGTATGTTTTGGGGCTTCACCCGCGCTCGTAAGGACAATCGCAGCAAAGGTGACAACAGGCGTCAACAGCCAGGAGAGCATCAGCATCGACAGTAAATCAAGTACGGGTCTAGCGTAGTCTTCAAGTTCATTTCCTGGAAAGCGAAAGGATGCGTCTGACGACGTCCACCATTCTTGTGTAACCGAGAACAGCATTCGACCGTATGCATACGCGATTATGTAAGTTGCCACGCGAAGCCATCCGCCGCCTGAACGCCAAATCTGGGATCGCGTAACAAGCCATATGGCGAGTACCGTACCAATTGAGCCAAGCCCCAAGCAAATTTCCCGATTGGTGTAAGCCCCTGTGTATTTGTGGTCTGGTCGTAGTGGAAGATGCTCACGGTGACCGCTCCGATCAGCAATAAGACGGCCATAAATAGAGCGCGTCTGGTGACTGTCCGCGCTAACCTGCGATCGAGATCAATCACATGTACCTCGTTGTTTCAGTGACAGAACGGTGGTGATAACGGGGTCGCGACCAAACATCGTGAACTCTGGAAACAGCAGCGCCCGCGACTCCCGTTCATCACATGGTTCGTCAGGCTACGCTTGCCGCCGGCTGGAAGTTGGAC
>NZ_VSZO01000082.1 GCF_008312935.1 Roseiconus lacunae
AGCACGACGAACGATAACGATCACGTGGTCGCCGCGAACGACTCACCACTTCAATAAACTCAACGCGGCGACTCACGTGTATCGTCTGGTTCGCCGAATTCGAGTGTGGCAACCACGAGGAAATGGTCAGACCCAACTCGACGGACAATCTCGGCGTCTGTCGTCGTGAAGTGTTGCGTGTGGAAAATGTGGTCGATTCGGAGTGCAAGAGGCAACGGACGTGTCGGCCAGTTCCAAGTTGGGTGGCTATCCGCGTCGTCATGCACCGAAGCGTACGCATCAATCAATCCAAGTTCAGCGAGCCGCTTTGGTGCCCTGAAAGTAGAGATGCTATTAAAGTCACCAACAACAATCGTCGGACGCTGACAATCGATTGCGTCGACAATTGCATCGATCTCGATGGCGTGCTT
>NZ_VSZO01000083.1 GCF_008312935.1 Roseiconus lacunae
CGCGGGCAAACATCGTGAACTCAGGAAACAGCAGCGCCCGCGACTCCCGTTCATCACATGGTTCGTCGAATTACGGTTGCCGCCAGCGTGGTGTTGGACGGTCGTGATTCATTGTAGCGATGGTTGAATCGCCGTGGGGCAATCCATCAGTCTGGGTCGGGAACAGCATCGTGTGTGCGAACCGAAGTACCGAAGTCGGCGGTTGACCGATCGTCAGGCCGTTATCGAGTGTTGGGGCCATCCGAAGACTCCACCGCGACAACGCACTGGGCGTATAGGATCACGAACCGACGTTGGCGATTGTTGGCCGTTGGAAACGTTTACCAAACCGCGACATCAGGAGCGATCAACAGGAAACAGAGGTCACGTCAACAAGCAATGGGCCGACTGCGGTCATCCTATCCGGCTTGTGCGTTGATCCGAACTTAAAGCTAGAAGAAACAACGAACGTGACCAAGCACGACGAACG
>NZ_VSZO01000084.1 GCF_008312935.1 Roseiconus lacunae
AATCGGATGATGGCTTGGTGATTCGCAACGCGAATCGCGTCCGTCGTGCCGGATGACTCACGTAGGGGGCCCATTGTTTGGCAACGGAACATCAGTCGCCTATCGATCGCACCTGATGTTGCGGTTTGGCTGTCGCGCCTGTCCCATCGCATAGACTCACGTACCGGCCCATCCAATGACGACGAAACCTCTGTCGCTTGTTGATCGCAATCGTAGTCACGGTTTGGCATCGTAATTCTGGCTGATGTTGACGCCCCATGCCATTCAAACGATTGCTACAATGATTCTGGCCCGTCCAACTTCCAGCCGGCGGCAAGCGTAGCCTGACGAACCATGTGATGAACGGGAGTCGCGGGCGCTGCTGTTTCCAGAGTTCACGATGTTTGG
>NZ_VSZO01000085.1 GCF_008312935.1 Roseiconus lacunae
AGTCACCATATCCGGCTTGTGCGTTGTTCCGAACTCAAAGCTAGAAGAACCAACCAGCGTGACCAAGCACGACGAACGTTGGTGATAACGGGGTTGCGGCCAAGCATCGTGAACGCAGGAATCAACTGCGCCGCAACTCCCGTTCATCACATGGTTCGTCGCTTTACGGTTGCCGTCGTGGTGAAGTTGGACGGTCGTGATCTATTGTAGCGATCGCAGGTTGACGTGGGGCGATCGATCAGTCTGGATCGGGACCAGAATTGTGTGTGCGAACCATGGTACCGGAGTCAAGCGAGATCCGATCGAGAGGCTTGATCGAGAGGCTTGATCGAGTGCTGGGGCCATTGAAAGACTCCACCGCGACAACGCAATAGGCGTACAGGATCACGATCCATTATTGGCGATTGTTGGGCGTTGGAAACGTTTACCATACCGTGGCATCAAGTGCGATCAAAAGGAAACAGAGGTCGCGTCATCATGCGGTGGGCCGACTACAGTCACCCTATCCGGCTTGTGCGTCGTTCCAAACTCAAAGCTAGAAGAACCGACCAGCGTGACCAAGCACGACGAACGTTGGTGATAACGGGGTCGCGGCCAAACATCGTGAACTCAGGAAACAACAGCGCCCGCGACTCCCGTTCATCACATGGTTCGTCAGGCTACGTTTGCCGCCGGCTGGAAGTTGGACGGGCCAGAACCATTGTAGCAATCGCTGCGTGGTGATGGGCCTTATTGTCAAGTGGGATTACGATGTTAAACCGTGAACACCAATGCGATCAACAGGTGACAGAGGTTTCGTCGTCACTGGATGGGCCGGTACGTGAATCAATACGGTAAGCCAGGAGTGACAACCAAACCGCGACATCAAGAGCGATCCATAGGGACTGATGTCACGTTGCCAATCAATGGGCCCGTACGTGAGTCATCCAGCACGACGAAAGTGACTTGCGCTGCGGATCACCAAGCCACCATCCGGTTGGAGAAGATGATCTATCAAACCGTGACATCAAGAGCGACCACTAGGAAACAGAGGTCGCGTCATCATGCGATGGGCCCGATTTCAGTCGCGACGACAGGCGTCCGATCTGATCCGCACTCGAAGGTGAATGAACCAACGAACGTGATGTAGCACGACGAACGGCTAGGATCACCGGGCAACGGCGATCAAGTAAAAACTAAAACCCAAAGGCCCCCGACTCCGTTGCTCCGTGTGCATCCGAT
>NZ_VSZO01000086.1 GCF_008312935.1 Roseiconus lacunae
ACGACGACGGCTGCAAGCAACAGGACCGATGCGAGTTTGACGATTGCATTTGACATGCGTCGTGTAGCCATTTCAGCAGATCAGCCGGGGAACGTTGGTGATAACGGGGTCGCGGCCAAACATCGTGAACTCAGAAAACAGCAGCGCCCGCGACTCCCGTTCATCACATGGTTCGTCAGGCTGCGTTTGCCGCCTGCTGGAAGTTGGACGGGCCAGAACCATTGTAGCAATCGCTGCATGGTGATGGGACGATCCATCAATCTGGATCGGGATCCGGATCATGTGCACAAACCGTTGTACCGGATTCAAGCGACATCCGATCGATAGGCATGATCGAGTGCTAGGGTCATTCGGAGACTCCGCTGCAATCAAAAAGTGGGCGTATAGGATCACGAACTATTACTACCGATTGCCGGGTGAAGGAAACGTTTACCAAACCGCGACATCTGATGCGATCAATAGGCGACTGATGTTCCGTTGCCAATCAACGGGTGCCTACGTGAGTCAACCGGCACGACGAAAGTGAGTTGCGCTGCGAATCACCAAGCCATCATCCGGTTGGAGAAGATGATCTACCAAACCGTGACATCAAGGGCGATCACCAGGAAACGGAGGCCGCGTCACGAAGCGATGGGCTCGGTTCCAGCCACAAAGACAGGCGTCGGTTTTGATCCGTACTCGAAGGTGAATGAACCATCGATCGCGAAATAGCACGACGAACGTTGGTGATAACGGGGTTGCGGCCAAGCATCGTGAACGCAGGAATCAACTGCGCCGCAACTCCCGTTCATCACATGGTTCGTCAGGCTACGATTGCTGCCGGCTAGAAGTTGGACGGTCGCAATTCATTGTAGCAATCGCTGCGTGGTAATGGACCCTATTGTCAAGCGGGATTCCGATGTCAAACCGTGAACACCAATGCGATCAACAGGTGACAGAGGTTCCGTTGCCATTGGATGGGCCGGTACATGAATCAGTACGATGAGCTAGGAGTGACAACCAAACCGCGACATCAGGTGCGATCAATAGGCGACTGATCTTCCTCTGCCAATCAATGGGCCACTACGTGAGTCATCCAGCACGACGAAAGTGACTTGCGCTGCGAATCACCAAGCCATGATCCGATTAGAGACGAGATCTATCAAACCGTGACATCAAGAGCGATCACCAGGAAACAGAGGTCGCGTCAACAAGCAATGGGCCCAAGTCCAGCCACAACGAAAGGCGTCGGATCTAATCCGCTTTCGAAGATGAATGGACCAACGAACGTGAAGTAGCACGACGAACGATTGTGGTCACCGCGTCGGCGCGAGTGACGTAAACACAAATGTAAACCCAACTCGCCGACTGCGGTGCACCACTTTGTTCGTCAGGCTACGATTGCCGCCGGCTAGAAGTTGGACGGTCGTAATTTATTGTAGCAATCCTTGCATGGTGATGGGCGTCAATGTCAAGCGGGATTACGATATCAAACCGTGACCACCAATGCGATCAACAGGCGACAGAGGTTCCGTGGCCAATGGATGGGCCGGTACGTGAATCAATACGGTAAGCCAGGAGTGACAACCAAACCGCGACATCAAGAGCGATCAATAGGCGACTGATGTTCCTCTGCCAAGCAATTGGCCACTACGCGAGTCTTCCGGCACGACGAACGTGACTTGCATTGCGAATCACCAAGCCATGATCCAATTGGAGAAGATGATCTATCGAACCGTGACATCAAGAGCGATCACCAGGAAACAGAGGTCGCGTCACGAAGCGATGGGCCCAGTTCCAGCCACAACGACAGGCGTCGGATCTGATCCGCTGGCGAAGGTGAATGAACCAACGAACGTGACCAAGCACGACGAACGTTGGTGATAACGGGGTTGCGGCCAAGCATCGTGAACGCAGGAATCAAGTGCGCCGCAACTCCCGTTCATCACATGGTTCGTCGCTTTACGGTTGCCGTCGTGGTGAAGTTGGACGGTCGTGATCTATTGTAGCGATCGCAGGTTGACGTGGGGCGATCGATCAGTCTGGATCGGGACCAGAATTGTGTGTGCGAACCATGGTACCGGAGTCAAGCGAGATCCGATCGAGAGGCATGATCGAGTGCTGGGGCCATTGGAAGACTCCACCGCGACAACGCAATAGGCGTACAGGATCACGATCCATTATTGGCGATTGTTGGGTGTTGGAAACGCTTACCAAACCGAGACATCAAGTGCGATCAACAGGAAACAGAGGTCGCGTCATTATGAGGTGGGCCGACTGCGGTCACCCTATCCGGCTTGTGCGTTGATCCGAATTCAAAGATCGATGAACCGACCAACGTGACCAAGCACGACGAACGTTGGTGATAACGAGGTCGCGGCCAAACATCGTGAACTCAGGAAACAGCAGCGCCCGCGACTCCCGTTCATCACATGGTTCGTCGAATTACGGTTGCCGCCAGCGTGGTGTTGGACGGTCGTGATTCATTGTAGCGATGGTTGAATCGCCGTGGGGCAATCCATCAGTCTGGGTCGGGAACAGCATAGTGTGTGCGAACCGTAGTACCGAAGTCGGCGGTTGACCGATCGTAAGGCCGTTATCGAGTGTTGGGGCCAATCGAAGACTCCACCGCAACGAAGCAATGGGCGCATAGGATCACGAACCGACGTTGGCGATTGTTGGCCGTTGGAAACGTTTACCAAACCGCGACATCAGGAGCGATCAACAGGAAACAGAGGTCACGTCAACAAGCAATGGGCCGACTGCGGTCATCCTATCCGGCGTGTGCGTTGATCCGAACTTAATGCTAGAAGAAACAACGAACGTGACCAAGCACGACGAACGGTAGGGTTCAGCGGGGCCGCTCGAACGACTCACCACTTCAAAGACGTCAACTCGCGGCCTCCGTTGCAACCCATGGTTCCCCGCGGTTTT
>NZ_VSZO01000087.1 GCF_008312935.1 Roseiconus lacunae
GATCACGTGGCCGCCGCGAACGACTCACCACTTCAATGAACCCAACTCGGCGGCTCACGTGCATCGATTGGTTCGTCGATTTACGGTTGTCGCCAGCATGAAGTTGGACGGACGTGACCTATTGTAGCCATCGTTGAGTGACTTGTGGCGATCCATCAGCCTGAACCGGGATCAGGATAGGGTGTTCAAACCGCGGTACCGGATTCAAGTGACATCCGACCGAGAGGCATGATCGAGTGTTGGGGTCATTCGGAGACTCCGCCGCTATAAAGAAATGGGCGTACAGGATCACGATCCATTGTTGGCGATTATTGGCCGTTGGAAACGTTTACCAAACCGCGACTTCAAGAGCGATCATCAGGAAACAGAGGTCGCGTCAACAAGCAATGGGCCCAAGTCCAGCCACAACGACAGGCGTCGGATCTAATCCGCTTTCGAAGATGAATGGACCAACGAACGTGAAGTAGCACGACGAACG
>NZ_VSZO01000088.1 GCF_008312935.1 Roseiconus lacunae
AACCACGACATCAAGAGCGATCAACAGGAAACAGAGGTCGCGTCAACAAACGATGGGCCGACTGCAGTCACCATATCCGGCTTGTGCGTTGATCCGAATTCAAAGATCGTTAGACCAACCAGCGTGACCAAGCACGACGAACGGTGACGATCACGTGGCCGCCGCGAACGACTCACCACTTCAGTGAACCCAACTCGGCGGCTCGTCGTGCATCGATTGGTTCGTCGATTTACGGTTGTCGCCGGTATGGAGTTGGACGGTCCTAATCGATTGTAGCGATCGCAGATTGACGTGGGGCGATCAATCAGTCTGGATCGGGACCAGAATAGTGTGTGCGAACCGCGGTACCGAATTCAAGCGACATCCGATCGATTAATCATTCCGGCTTGTTGGGGCGATTCTAAGACTCCACCGCGACGACGCGATGGGCGTACAGGATCACGAACCATTGTTGGCGATTGTTAGGTGTTGGAAACGTTTACCAAACCGCGACATCAAGTGCGATCAACAGGAAACAGAGGTCGCGTCAAAACCCGATGGGCCGAACGCAGTCACCCTATCCGGCTTGTGCGTTGATCCGAATTCAAAGATCGAAGAACCAACGAACGTGACCAAGCACGACGAACGTTGGTGATAACGGGGTTGCGGCCAAGCATCGTGAACTCAGCAATCAACCGCGCCGCAACTCCCGTTCATCACATGGTTCGTCATGCCTACGGTTGCCGCCGGCTGAAAGTTGGACGGCGCAGAATCATTGCAGCAATTTCAGAATGACCGGAGCGTCAACATCAGTCAGAGTTCCGACATCAAACCGTAACATCAAGAGCGATCAACGAACGACAGAGGTATCGTCGGTATTGGATGGGCCAGTGTGTGAATCAGTAGGTTGAGCCAGGAGCGACAGCCAAACCGCAACATCAGGTGCGATCAACAGGCGACTACTGTTCCGTTGCCAATCGATGGGCCACTACGCGAATCATCCGGTACGGCGAAAGTAACTTGCGTTGCGAATCACCAAGCCATCGTCCGATTAGAGACGATGATCGATCAAACCGTGACATCAAGAGCGATCACTAGGAAACAGAGGTTGCGTCAACAAGCAATGGGCCCAAGTCCAGCCACAACGACAGGCGTCGGAACTGATCCGCACTCGAAGGTGAATGAACCAACGAACGTGAAGTAGCAAGACGAACGGTACGGATCACGCGGCCGCGGCGTGCGATCAACCACTTCAACAACGATGACTCCGCGGCTCGTCGTGCATCCGATGGTTCTGCAGTCTCACGATTCGTAGTGAATCTCAAGATAGTTGAACTCGGATTGACGTTGCCAAACATAGACGGCGGTTGGTCCGTAGTCGTATAACGCCAGGCCCTGGATGCTCACTGGCATGACAATGTTCGTCAGGTCCGAGTGTCGGATTGGTAGCGGAAGCGGGTTGGCTACGTGGTCACTGTTTTCGATTTCTTTTGTCAGCGCATCGATCGAGGAAGCGATTTCGGCAATGGGAACAGTTCTGCAGTGGGAATGCAGTAGCGAATCGTTCCAGTTGTCTTTGTAGTCTTCGTCGCCACGTTTGAGAATCCACGCGAGCGTCTCTTCGCGCGAATAGTCATCTGCGTCCCAAAGTCCCCGGACAAATCGCACATGGCTGCATTGCCATGTCATCGCCAAGAAGTCAACGAATCCACAGGGCCCGTCTAGGCGATGTTCCAATGCAATGGCGACTTCATTCAGATTCATGCTGCAGAACGATGATACGGATCACGCGGTCGGCGCGAGTGATCAACCACTTCAAAAACCACGACTCGCCGACTCGTCGTGCATCCGATTGTTATCCGCCGTCGATGATCGCGAGCATCTCTTTGAGGTAGCGTTCATCCCCAATCGAAAATGTCGCGAAGACAGATCGTTGGTGGTTGCCTTTGTAATCGTATTGTTCTTGTGCATCCCACAATGCAATGATCTGCGACCGAAATAGTGGATCGTAGTCGTTGAATGGTATTGAATCGGTCTCGTTTTCGTTAATTGCATCAAATAGTTCGCTCGCATCGTGGTTAAACGGGTCAATGCCACGGTAAGTGACGTCAAAGTTCGGCGAGTAAGCAAATCCAATGAAGTGAAGAAGATCGTCATCGAAGAAATCAAGCTGAATCGAATTCTCGTCGTAGTAGTCCATGTTGTCGCGAGAGTGTGACATCGTGAAATTGAGGGAAGTCATAACGGATCTTGCTATCGCGCGGTCAACGCCAAGACTGAGTCTGCCAGCCCGAATCCTCGGTTCGATGTCGAAAGTGATCATGGTTGTGATTCGGTCGGATAACGGTGACGATCACGTGGCCGCCGCGAACGACTAACCACTTCAATGCCCTCAACTCGGCGGCTCACGTGCATCGTCTGGTTCCCCCACCCCTCCGATACGGTGTCGGATCCTGTGGGGATCATTCCCTGTGTGCACGAAGCCATGAATTAGTATATCGGGGTCGCCATTGTAGCTGACCTGCCGACCGCTCGTCAGTCGAACGTTGTCGAGCGGCACATCCGATTCACGAATCGCGTCGACCGATGAGTTCCAGTTCACGTTGATGAGTGATTGAAGCTCGTCAAACGTCCACGCGTAATGTTGGGGCACTGCGAGACGATCGTATTCGTCCCGCAGATCGTGCCAGCCATCTGGCCAGTCGCCAGATGTTCGGATGTGTTCGATGATGAAGACCGCCGTCCAGTCAGATGCGTATGCTTCACGTGGAATGCCGATTACTTCTTTGGCGAATCGGGTCACCCACACGCCTGCGGCGACAATGAGGGCAACCACAGCGACCAGAAATACGCGACGCATCCAGCGTTCAATTGATTGGGGTAACGATACGGATCACGCGGTCGCCGCGAGCAATCTCCCATTTCAATAACCGCGACTCGGCGACTCGTCGCGCATCCGATGGTTATGGCCTCATCCAATATGCCAATCCGAAATTGCGATCGTGGAAACATATCACAGAGATTAAAAACCTCGGATCGGACCACGCAACATCATCGGAAACAATCAGCCCCCGTATAGCGTGTATCCGGTAAGAACCACGGCCGACAAGAGACGTCCCCTGCGAGAAATCCCCGGCATCGAGCATGCGGAATAGCCAAGCGCAACCAACAACACGAACACCGGGGAGAATAGCATCAATCCGACAAAACACGTCTCGACGCGGTCATCCACTGAAGTCGAATTTGCTATCCCATAAAATGGAAGAGTAAAAAGAACAAAGCCCGGGAATCCAATCAGTGTTAACACGAGGCGAATCGAAAAAGTGCTGTTCGAGGAATCAGTCATTGCAAGACCGCAGCCTAACTCCAAAGTTTCGTGGGGTCACGTCACGCCAAACCCAATGCCAGAACGGTACGGATCACGCGGTCGCCGCGAGCGATCCTCCACTTCATTAACCACGACTCGGCGACTCGTCGTGCATCCGATTGTTCCCCGTCTTATCTTCATTTTAAGTCAGGTCAGCAACAAATACGGTGAAAAACCCATCGGTATCGTGAGCGAGCATTTCAGGCCATTCACCATCGGTAATCGAGAGCAGTTTGCAATGCAAGCCGGATGTGAGCCACGGAATTGAGATCAACGGGTATTGCGTCCACATCCATTCGCGCACTTCGGTATTTGTCGTCGCACGACGTGCAAGCAGATCGTCTGCACGTTCGATGTCGGCGGTGTCTGGTTGAAACCATCCACGCAAGTCCTCACGTTCTGGATCACAGATATATGGTTGAAGCACTGACGAAAATCCGAACGTGTAGCGTACGAAAGAGCGAAAGTCCGGAAATGAGTTGGTGTCCCACCGTGCCGCGTGAAAACCGAGTTCCAGTGCGGGGTCTAGCAGTTCGCACGCAACGTAGCTGGGCAGCGTCGATTTGAAGAATGAGTAATCGTTGAACATGCGAGTCAGTCGGGGAACGTTGGTGATAACGGGGTCGCGGCCAAACATCCTGAACACAGGAAACAGCAGCGCCCGCGACTCCCGTTCATCACTTGGTTCGTCGATTTACGGTTGCCGCCGGTATGGAGTTGGACGGTCCTAATCTATTGTAGCGATCGCAGGTTGACCTGGGGCGATCAATCAGTCTGGATCTGGACCAGAATAGTGTGTGTGAACCGTGGTACCGAATTCAAGCGACATCCGATCGATTAATCATTCCGGAGTGTTGGGGCGATTCTAAGACTCCACCGCGACGACGCGATGGGCGTACAGGATCACGAACCATTGCTGCCGACTGTTGGCCGTTGGAAACGTTTACCAAACCACGACATCAAGAGCGATCAACAGGAAACAGAGGTCGCGTCGTCATGAGGTGGGCCGACTGCAGTCACCATATCCGGCTTGTGCGTTGATCAAAATTGAAAGCTAGAAGAACAGACCATCGTGACCAAGCACGACGAACGTCGGCGATCACGCGGCCGCCGCGAGCATTCCTCCACTTCGAAAACCACGACTCGGCGGCTCGTCGTGCATCCGGTTGTTACCCGGTCAGTCAAGGTCGTCGGGAAAGAATGCGGACGGATCCTCGACACGAATTACCCCAGCAGTCCTGGGCGATTCCAAATCCACCATTCTCTTAAGAAGCCGCGATCCAAGCCATGCATTCAAATTGCCAAACGCATCATCATCCTGACACCACGCAACATGAATGTCAATTTTTTCGTCGCCGTAGATATTTATGACGAGGTATGCGAGTTCCGGGTGTTCCTCCGTATCGACCGTAATTTCAGCAGCGACCCTTGTCTCAACGTGCTGGACGAATTTCGAGACCCACAATGCGTAAGAGGTCTCATTAAACGCTGACGTGAATACAAATGCCTCTTTTACACCTTCCCACGAAAAATCTAGTGGTTCGTACGACGCGACACCGTTCGGCAGAAGTGCGAGCAATTCATCGGATTTTGGCATATGGAAACAAGCTCAATCGCATCTCAGACGGGTAACGGTAGAAATCACGGGGGACGGGCGAAAGACTCGCAAGCAGACCAACTAACGCGACTTCCGTCCTCCTGTGCATTTCATGGTTCTGCGATTCTGACGTGTGAGTAAAGCAGCAGCAAGGCTATTCAATCGCGCCACGCCCGGACCATTTTACTCGGGATTGTACATATCGGGTTAGAGCATCGGCAACAGAGTCTACGTCCGCATCGAAATCAAGCACTGCGCACAAATCAGCACAGCGTTCGACCATCGTGACATCTTCTTTGTCGGGCGGGTGCTTCACTGCCATCGCGGTGTCCCGCGCAAGCGAGAGAATTTGCTCTCCATTATCACCATCGTAATGACGAGGAGTGATCTTGATGCCAGTGCCGCGACCGCGTCCGTACACGAGGGATTTGAGTTCGTCGATCGTGTGCATGAGTAATACGGCTTACAATCACAAAAGCGATCAATTCGCAGAACGGTAGAATTCACGGGGGACGGGCGAAAGACTCGCAAGTAGACCAATAAACACGACTCCCGTCCTCCCGTGCAATTCATGGTTACCCGCTATCATGCAGCGAGTAGCGTACATCCCAATAGTCTCCGGGCATTTCGGGGTCGTTGGCAACACGGGCGAAGAACTCATCAAGCGTCAAAGCCAGGCCGACAGCTATCGACCGCATATCGGTCAGATCGTTGTCCCAATTAGAGTGATCGAAGATTAGTACTGGGTAGTCGGGCAGATTCACCTCGATGGCGACGCTATCACCATTGCCCGCGCTGGAAAAGAAAAACAGGCCGTGATTTGCTATTTCAGTTTCGAGGTTAGGCGTTACAAGCTGAGCAGAGGCAGCTAAGCCGTATGGGCCAGCATGTCCTCGGTTTGGGGTTTGTGGCCAGCATTTTGTGACCAGTTCGACGAGGTCTTCCGGCAGGCCAACAGACTGCAGACGTTCTATGGTTTCCGGACGGGCGTCACCCAAATCCATGTGATGCTCCGCATCGAGTTTAGATAGCGATTCTCGGATGGCGTCTAGGTCCATGCTGTCAATCGGGTAACGGTAGCCGTCACCGAGGTCGGGCGATGGACTGACCACTTCAATAAAACACGACTCCCGACCTTCGTGTGCACGGCATTGTTATCGCAATTTGTCAGTCGGTCATGCCCCGTTGCAAACCGTTTGAAACATCAAGGTTGGTCGCTTTGGAATCATCTCCAGCGCGGAGAACGCTCGCCGAAAATCCGAAATCTTCCAGTCGGTGACGCATCCACTCTGCCTCGGCCCTTGTCCCAGTGTAAACGATACCCGGCATACGATCCTTCATGCGTTTAACTTCTTCAAGTGTTGTATTAAGGTCGCAGTGAAGTATCTTGCATGCTTTAACTCTTTCAGGACCACTCGTATCAACATGCAGGGCCCAGCGTCCACCGGTGTCGAGCAAGTGTTGTCGAATGGAGTCCGGCGGAAAACCTGAGCCATCGGCTTCCATGACGCATCCACATTTGTCACATCGCGTTGATTCGGACCAATGCAAACTGACGCTGGCCGAAGCCAACCACGTCAGGAGCGCCGCAGTCTGGGCACGCGTTCAATTTCGGGTCAGCGTTCACTGTGCGTGGAACTCATCGATGCGATAACGTTGGTGATAACGGGGTCGTGGCCAAACATCGTAAACTCAGGAAACAGCAGCGCCCGCGACTCCCGTTCATCACATGGTTCGTCAGGCTACGATTGCTGCCGGCTAGAAGTTGGACGGTCGCAATTCATTGTAGCAATCGCTGCGTGGTAATGGACCCTATTGTCAAGCGGGATTCCGATGTCAAACCGTGAACACCAATGCGATCAACAGGTGACAGAGGTTCCGTTGCCATTGGATGGGCCGGTACATGAATCAGTGCGATGAGTCAGGAACGAGAACAAAACCGCAACATCAGGTGCGATCAACAGGCGACTGATGTTCCGTTGCCAATCAATGGGCCCCTACGTGAGTCATCCGGCACGACGGACGCGATTCGCGTTGCGAATCACCAAGCCATCATCCGATTGGAGACGATGATCTATCAACCCGTGACATCAAGTCACCAGGAAACAAAGGCGCGTCACGAAGCGATGGGCCCAGTTCCAGCCACAACGACAGGCGTCGGATTAAATCCGCATTCGAAGGTGAATGAACCAACGAACGTGAAGTAGCAAGACGAACGTTGGCGATCACGCGGCCGCCGCGAGTGATCATCCACTTCAAAAACCACGACTCGGCGGCTCGTCGTGCATCGAATTGTTCGTCGGTTTACGGTTGCCGCCGGCGCGAAGCTGGACGGTCGTGATTCATTGTAGCGATCGCATATTGACGTGGGGCGATCAATCAGTCTGGATCGGGACCAGAATTGTGTGTGCGAACCGTGGTACCGAATTCAAGCGACATCCGATTGATTAATCATTCCGGAGTGTTGGGGCGATTCCAAGACTTCACCGCGACGACACGATGGGCGTACAGGATCATGAACCATTGTTCGCGATTGTTGGGTGTTGGAAACGTTTATCAAACCGTGACATCAAGAGCGATCACCAGGAAACAGAGGTCACGTCAACAAGCAATGGGCCGACTGCGGTCACCTTATCCGGCTTGTGCGTTAAGCCGAACTCAAAGCTAGAAGAACAGACCATCGTGACCAAGCACGACGAACGTTGGTGATAACGGGGGCGCGGGCAAACATCGTGAACTCAGGAAACAGCAGCGCCCGCGACTCCCGTTCATCACATGGTTCGTCGAATTACGGTTGCCGCCAGCGTGGTGT
>NZ_VSZO01000089.1 GCF_008312935.1 Roseiconus lacunae
GTAAATCGACGAACAATTCGATGCACGTGAGCCGCCGAATTGGGTTCACTGAAGTGGTGAGTCGTTCGCGGCGGCCACGTGATCGTCACCGTTCTGCCACTAATCGGGAACACAACGATGCGTCGCATCGGAATTACGATGGTCGAACTACTGGTCTCGATTGGGGTTGTCGCAATCGTCATCGGGATTGCACTTCCGGCGATTCAATCCGCACGCGAATCAGCGCGGCGTATGCAGTGCCAAAACAACACGCGGCAGCTACTTGTCGCCATACAATCACATCACACCACTCACGGTGCGTTACCGTCATTCTACAACGGGTCAGCACTCAACTATCCGCTCCAGGAATGGGACCTCTTCCACATGCATTCCTGGCGAGTGCCGCTTCTGCCCTATATTGAGCAGACCCCACTGAAAGAACAGATTGCGTGGGATTTCCTTGCAACCGCTCCAGAGAATTCTGCGATTGCGCAGACTGTTGTTCCTACGTTTATCTGCCCAAGTGGCGGCGACGCTACGACGATGGGATGGGGACTCAAACACGGGTCAATCGGTATCCCGGAGGATGATATTGCGGAGCAAGATCGCTACCACGTCGTTCGGAGTGACTACGACGCAATGGCGGGAATAGAGGTGCTTCCCGATCCGTTAGCCCCGAATGTGAATGCCAACTCCGTGGAATACGTTCGCTGGGGAATCTGGGGATGGCCTGTCTTCGATACGCCGACAACAACTGGATCCCGGTTGTTGCGATACCGGCAAGGAAGATTCCGTGATGTCAGGGATGGCCTATCACACACGATCGCGGTCGTGGAACGTGCTGGAAAACCTACGGACATACTTAATGGGCGGCCAAACGTCACGAGCGGCAATCCCAACGCTGATTACCCTGGTCAGGTCGGGTGGTCAGCCAGCAATACGTTCATTTGGTCGATCCATGCCAACGGTGTTGGCGTAAATGAATCGAACTCGGTGGGCATGTTTTCCTTCCATAGTGGTGGGGCCAACATTGGAATCGCTGATGGGTCGGTTCGATTTCTCTCCGATTCAAGCGATTTTGAGACTTTGACAAAACTCTATGGAAGGTCCGACGGTGGCCTGCCCGAATAAAGACGTGGCAGAACCAGGCAATGCACCCGAGCCGCGAAGTCGGGCGTTTTGACAATGGACAATCTCTCGTCGCGGCCGGGTGATTGCAATCGTTCTCCGACTGACGCTGTCATCGCCGACGCCTAGTTTCACTCGAACAATGAGCTACGTCTTAGCCATCCTCGCACTGATTGCATTCGGCTTGGCATTGCCCGTATGTGCGGTTGCGTGTGTCGTATGGCTGTTCGGTGACACATGGAATTGGCGGCATCTCTCGCTTTCGATTCCGATCGTTCTTGCCTGCGTCAACGCACCCGCTTACTCCGCTGCCGCAACTGGGCTGCTTACGTGGAACTCAGCGTTCGCGATGCACGTTTTCGCAATTGTACTTTTCGGCATCGCGACAGCAATCAACGGTGGAAATCCCACGGAGGGATATGCGTTGGCTCTTGTCATTCTTACTTTGTCTGTTTCCATTTCCGTCGTTCGACGTGCTTGGCGTGATGATAATGACGTGCAAGATGCTACAGTGACCGAAGCGGCGGAGAACAATGAAATGCACGCGAGGACGGGAGTCGCGGTTTCTGGTCTGCTTGCATGTCGTTCGCCCGTCCCGCGTGATTTCTAGCGTTACCCGACAGAGATAAGCCCATCTCGATGGACTTCGGCACGATCCTTTTGACGTTGGTTCTTGCGACACTGGTCGTCGCAATGGCAGGCTGGATTGGCGATTGGACCGGCTCGCGCTCACGCAAGGTAGACGACCGATTTTGGCACAACTCCGCTGTATGTTGCCCCGGATGCAGCCGTCCTTATTGCGAAGCAGATATCGATGGGCGGAGCTACATCATGTGGGAACACAAACACGCGGGGGCCGTGTTCTCTTGTTCCTCGTGCAAAGTTGCCTCTGAATTCCTTCGTGATGATTCCAGCTTTTCATACGTTGGACCATCACCTCAATTCCGTCGCTGCCTGATTTGCGACAATCAATTCAACGGTGCTCCCTTGGACCGATGCCCGATGTGTGGATCAGATGATTCGTTGCTTGATCTCAAGTCACCGTTTGCACAGGCTCGTCCATCTGAGACAATCGGGTAACAAGCGGATGCACGACGAGTCGCCGAGTCGTGGTTATTGAAGTGGAGGATCGCTCGCGGCGACCGCGTGATCCGTGTCGTTCGCGATGCCATCCGACGCCCGGTGGTGTGGCCCACTGTTTCTCTGCGATCTCTAGAATCGCTAACGGTTCTTCGATGATCCATGGTTTTGTTCCGTACTCAGAAGAAGCTCATCGCCTGTCGATGTTGCTTCAGATCGCAGACGGTTTGACAGATGGCGACTAACCAACGCCTGAAGGGAGCGGCGCTTGGCACGCTACACTCCAATGTCGCCAATCGCTATGTCACGTGACCTCTGTTTCCTGGGATTCGCTTTGGGTGTCACGGAGCAATTGTTCGTATTGGATGCGCGGTTGTTTTTCGACTCACTTGACTTCACGCACAAGCGGATGCGGGCAACCGACGCCTGACGGGGATGCCGAGTTTCCTCTCATGTTTCCAATCGGTTACAATGGCAAATGGCGACCATGCTTCATGCTGGCGTCATGTGCGGGATCGCGAACAATCGGATGCACACGGAGCAACGGAGTCGGGGGCCTTTGGGTTTTAGTTCTTACTCGATTGCCGTTGCCCGGTGATCCTGGCCGTTCGTCGTGCTTGGTCACGTTCGTTGGTTCATTCACCTTCGAGTGCCGATCAGATCCGACGCCTGTCGTTGTGGCTGGAACTGCGCCCATCGCTTCGTGACGCGACCTCTGTTTCCTGTTGACCGCTCTTGATGTCACGGTTCGATAGATCATCTTCTCCAATCGGATCATGGCTTGGTGATTCGCAATGCAAGTCACGTTCGTCGTGCCGGAAGACTCGCGTAGTGGCCCATTGCTTGGCAGAGGAACATCAGTCGCCTATTGATCGCTCTTGATGTCGCGGTTTGGTTGTCACTCCTGGCTTACCGTATTGATTCACGTACCGGCCCATCCATTGGCCACGGAACCTCTGTCGCCTGTTGATCGCATTGGTGGTCACGGTTTGATATCGTAATCCCGATCGACAAGAAGGCCCATCACCGCGCATCGATTGCTACAATAGTTCTGGGGCGTCCAACTTTCGACTGGCGGAGATCGTAGCCGGACGAACCATGTGATGAACGGGAGTCGCGGGCGCTGCTGTTTCCTGAGTTCACAATGTTTGGCCGCGACCCCGTTATCACCAACGTTCCCCAATGGATTAAGCATGAATGTAACGCGATACACGAGATTCTCAATTGCGAGCTTACTGCTACTGATGGTAGTGGTCGCGTTAGTTGGGCGCGTTTCATTGGATCGTGCCCGCATAGTGAGTTTGAATCGCGAGCTTGCGCTTCATGACGCCGTGGAGCGTCAACGGTCCCGCGTTGCACAAAGGCAACTGGAGCTTGACGCAATGATCAAGCAAGCCTGGCCGCAAGCCGAACTTCAGTATCTTTATCGGTGGATTGGGACAAGTCGTAGTCAAAAAAACAGACGGGTTGAAGTCACTCCGTCGGCGATTGGGTTGCGTCGCCAAATGACAACAATCCGGGGTGCAGAACTCCGGCTCAAGATGGAGCAGGCGATACTTGATGAGGAAGAGAAGAAGCTGCGATCGAAGGTCGACAATCGAACTCCCAAGGCATGATGGGGAACCATGAAATGCACGTGAGGACGGGAGTCGCGGTTTCTGGTCTGCTTGCGAGTCGTTCGCCCGTCCCCCGTGATTTCTACCGTTCGTCGTGCTTGGTCACGCTGGTTGGTTTAACGATCTTTAAATTCGGATCAACGCACAAGCCGGATAGGGTGACCGCAGTCGGCCCACCGCATGATGACGCGACCTCTGTTTCCTGGTGATCGCTCTTGATGTCGCGGTTTGGTAAACGTTTCCAACGGCCAACAATCGCCAACAATGGATCGTGATCCTGTACACCCATTTCTTTATAGCGGCGGAGTCTCCGAATGACCCCAACACTCGATCATGCCTCTCGATCGGATGTCACTTGAATCCGGTACCGCGGTTTAAACACCCTATCCTGATCCCGGTTCAGACTGATGGATCGCCCCAAGTCACTCAACGATGGCTACAATAGGTCACGTCCGTCCAACTTCATGCTGGCGACAACCGTAAATCGACGAACCAAGTGATGAACGGGAGTCGCGGGCGCTGCTGTTTCCTGAGTTCAGGATGTTTGGCCGCGACCCCGTTATCACCACCGTTCTGTCAATGAGTTGCTGTTCAAACAATGATGCTTCGCGATGTTCACGTGTTTCCATTTGATTCAACTCATCGCTCCACTTTTTGGAGCGATAATTCTCGGCGGTTTTGGATGGGACAATTTTGGGATCGTCGGATGCGCCATAGGAATTCCATCAGGCTTGGTACTTGGCGGATTAGTCGGGCGATTGCCGTTGTTTATCGCGCTCAAGTTTCTGGCACTTAGGATGGGCCGAATGTCGGATGACGAACTGATTACTGAACTTCGTGATCCGACTTGCCTAACACCCAATGTGCATCTGCTAGAACTGAATCGTCGTGGATACGATATTCGCAGAGAACTGCCGTCCATCCATTCGCTTCTTGCCTCGGAGAGTATTGATCGCCGGACTAGTGGATGGGCCGCGCTGACTTCTGCGTTCCCCGATTTGATTGAAAAGGTTCCAGGTTATAGCCCGACCGCTCCAGCTGATGATTGCCGGCAGAGATGTGCACCACTCCTCAGCATGACAGAACAATGCGATGAACCGAAGTCGCGGAGTCGCCGTTTTTGACACTTGAAAATCAAACGCCGCGACTCGGTTATCGCGGCCGTTCTGCCACAGAATTGAATTCACCGTCAAATGAACCCAATGTCTTTCGATGACTGCGGCTGAGATTCTGCAACGCCAAGACCAGATCGTCACTACGCTTGCTAATGCGATCCGCGAGCCGTGGAAATTCGTTGTAGTTAACATCGAGATTGACGTAATTGACGGCGACCAAACAGAGAATTGCATCGTGCTAAGTTACACGAAGAAGCTCTGGCGGCTTATCCAACGGAGTGAGGAACTGCCGCATGAGCTCTACGATCAGTTCGCAGCACTGCGGGATCAGTTGGCAGAATCTAACGACTCATCGTGGGGTTCGTGTACACTTGTGTTTGAAAAGACCGGCCGATATCGATTTGAATTCTCCTACGAACCTCCCTCCAGATTGAACGGAATTCACGATGAAGATTCCATGATGGCGAAGTTCGACCCAGCTGCGTTTCTGAATCGTGATACCTGATCGAAGAGGCAGAACCATGACGTGCACCGGAGGACGGCATGACGCGATTACAAATGGACACTCATCCCGCCGTCCCCGGTGACGTCGGTCGTTCGTCGTGCTACTTCAAGTTCGTTGGTTCATTCACCTTCGAATGCGGATCAGATCCGATGCCTGTCGTTGTGGCTGGAATTGGGCCCGTCGCGTCGTGACGCGACCTCTGTTTCCTGTTGGTCGCTCTTGATGTCACGGTTTGATAGATCATCTTCTCAAACCGGATGATGGCTTGGTGATTTGCAACGCAAGTCACTTTCGCTATACCGGATGACTCGCGTAGGGGCCCATCGATTGGCAACGGAACCTCTGTCGCCTGTTGATCGCATTGGTGGTCGCGGTTTGGTATCGCAATCTCGCTTGACATTGACACCCCTCTTCACGCAGCAATTGCTACAATAGTTTTGGGCCGTCCAACTTCCAGTCGGTGGCAATCGTAGCCTGACGAACAATGTGGTGCACCGCAGTCGGCGAGTTGGGTTTACATTTGAGTTCACGTCACCCGCGCCGACGTGGTGACCACGAAACGTTCGTCGTGCTACTTCACGTTCGTTGGTTCATTCATCTTCGAGTGCGGATCAGATCCGACGCCTGTCGTTGTGGCTGGAACTTGGCCCATCGCTTCGTGACGCGACCTCTGTTTCCTGGTGACCGCTCTTGATGTCACGGTTCGATAGATCATCTTCTCCAATCGGATCATGGCTTGGTGATTCGCAATGCAAGTCACGTTCGTCGTGCCGGAAGACTCGCGTAGGGGCCCATTGATTGGCAGAGGAACATCAGTCGCCTATTGATCGCACCTGATGTCGCGGTTTTGTTGTCGCTCCTGCCTCATCGCATTGATTCACGTACCCGTCCATCCATTGGTAACGGAACCTTTGTCGCCTGTTGATCGAATTGGTGGTCACGGTTTGGCATCGTAATCCTGGCTGATGTTGACGCCCCATGTCATTCAAGCGATTGCTACAATGGTTCTGGACCGTCCAACTTCCAGCCGGCGGCAAACGTAGCCTGACGAACCATGTGATGAACGGGAGTCGCGGGCGCTGCTGTTTCCTGAGTTCAGGATGTTTGGCCGCGACCCCGTTATCACCAACGTTCGTCGTGCTACTTCACGATCGTTGGTTCATTCATCTTCGAGGCTGGATCAAAACCGACGC
>NZ_VSZO01000090.1 GCF_008312935.1 Roseiconus lacunae
GGTGATTCGCAACGCAAGTCACTTTCGTCGTGCCGGGTGACTCGCATAGTGGCCCATCGATTGGCGACGGAACAGTAGTCGCCTGTTGATCGCACCTGATGTTGCGGTTTGGCTGTCGCTCCTGGTTCACCGTATTGATTCACGTACCGTCCCATCCATTGGCAACGGACCCTCTGTCGCCTGTTGATCGCAATCGTGGTCACGGTTTAACATCGTAATCCCGCTTGACAATAAGGCCCATCACCACGCAGCGATTGCTACAATGGTTCTGGTCCGTCCAGCTTCCAGCCGGCGGCAAACGTAGCCTGACGAACCAAGTGGTGCACCGCAGTCGGCGAGTTGGGTTTACATTTGAATTCACGTCACCCGCGCCGACGTGGTGACCACGAAACGTTCGTCGTGCCTGGTCACGATGGTCTGTTCTTCTAGCTTTGAATTCAGCTTAACGCACACGCCAGATATGGTGACCGCGGTCGGCCCATGCTTGTTGACGCGACCTCCATTTCCTGGTGATTGCTCTTGATGTCACGGGTTGATAGATCATCGTCATCCAATCGGATGATGGCTTGGTGATTCGCAACGCAAGTCACTTTCGTCGTGCCGGGTGACTCGCATAGTGGCCCATCGATTGGCGACGGAACAG
>NZ_VSZO01000091.1 GCF_008312935.1 Roseiconus lacunae
CAATGGGCCCAAGTCCAGCCACAACGACAGGCGTCGGATCTAATCCGCTTTCGAAGATGAATGGACCAACGAACGTGAAGTAGCACGACGAACGGTGGCCGTAACCGGGCGGCGACGAAAGATCAACCATCTTCGAAACACGTGACTTCGCCGCTCCGGTTCACGGCATGGTTACGCATGCATTCCCGCTAGAACAATGCCTGTGCCAGCATCACTCCCGTCCCAAGTGCCAGCATTGTATACGTAAGTCCGTTCGCACCCCAAGCGAAAGCAGGTATGCCGTTTTCTAGCTCCCCTTTCCAAATTCAGTGCAAAACGAATCGTTCTATGAACACGGATGCAAAAAAGTACGGCACAAGCAGAACTAGCGTTGCAGTAGGAATCATCCAGTCCAAACCTGCCTCATAGGGCATGAGCCAAGCTGACTGGAGCACGACGGAGGCGAGCTTTTCAGGAAGCGTATCAACTCCCTTCGATTCTCCGCCTGTTGTCGCGATGTTGAGCACGACCATCAAAAACCAAGTTGCCGGTATCCCAATCAAAGTTGAAGCCAAATTGGCTCCGGCAACCCCACTGAGCACGCGGGAATTGGCAATTGCGAGTGTGTAGCGACCGTAGAGATACTCAATCGCGATGATCGGTACAAGCAACACGACCATTGCTGGAAAGTGCAGCGCGATCAACGGAACACCGGCGTTTGCAAGCATCATATCGAATTGGCGTAACGGTGGACATCACGGGGGACGGACGAAAGACTTGCAAGCAGACCAATAACCACGACTCCCGTCCTCCCGTGCATGTCATGGTTCCCCGCTCTCTTCGGCTTGGGTTCGTTCACCGCCAAGCTCTTCGACGCGGTTGCGTATTGCATCAACTGCCTCCTGAAATCGCGAAGGATCACCGCCAGTATAAACGTACTCACCCCATTTGTATGTGAATTGAGTGTCATCATTTAGCTTGATTCTAATTACGGCTGGATCCATTCCAGCGATATAAACCAGCTCGTAGTCGAAGTCGTCAAGATCCCCTTCAACAGCCGATCTGATGGGGGCCAAAGCCGAAATCAGGTTTCGCATTTGGTTGTAGTCATCAGGAACCAGCGATGCCTGGTAACCATCCGGGTAAGTTACGTCCGCTCCGTGCATGCCAGTGCGCGAGAGTACGTCAAGCGACGCATCGTCAAGCGGTCCGCGTCGACCGCATCCAACAAAAACGATCAAGATGGCGAAAAGGATGGACGCGATGCGCATGTCTTGAGTCGGGGAACGTTGGTGATAACGGGGTCGTGGCCAAACATCGTGAACTCAGGAAACAGCAGCGCCCGCGACTCCCGTTCATCACATGGTTCGTCAGGCTACGTTTGCCGCCGGCTGGAAGCTGGACGGATCAGAACCATTGTAGCAATCGCTGCGTGGTGATGGGCCTTATTGTCAAGTGGGATTACGATGTTAAACCGTGACTACGATTGCGATCAACAAGCGTCAGAGGTTTCGTCGTCATTGGATGGGCCGGTACGTGAGTCTATGCGATGGGACAGGCGCGACGACCAAACCGCAACATCAGGTGCGATCGATAGGCGACTGATGTTCCGTTGTCAATCAATGGGCCCCTACGTGAGTCATCCGGCACGACGAAAGTGACATGCGTTGCGAACAACCAAGCCATCATCCGATTGGAAAAGATGATTTATCAAACCGCGACATCAAGTGCGATCAACAGGAAACAGAGGTCGCGTCGCGAAGCGATGGGCTTGGTTCCAGCCACAAAGACAGGCGTCGGATCTGATTCGCATTCGAAGGCGAATAGACCAACGATCATGAAGTAGCACGACGAACGTCTAAAATCACCCGGTCGCGACGAGAGATTCTCCATTGTCAAAACGACCAACTTCGCGACTCGGGTGCATTTTTTGGTTCCGCCATCTCTACTCTCTGTCCAGCAAATTGTAGACATACGCCGAAATTTTTGTCTCGACTTTGTCATTGGCTAGCAGCAACTCATTGAGCCGGGTTTGCTCATCCTCTGGTAGATCATAACGCTCGGAATCAACAATTCCGGTGTACAGTTTGTTCAGTTCAGCAACAATTTTGCGCCACTCGCGCAGGTCGGATTCCATATTGACGTCGATTGGAGGAGGCGCATCCAAGAACTGAGTCAAGGCGGGCTCAAGTGTCGCAAAGTATATCTGTAATGATCTCGCAGTTCGCTCATCATTGGGGCGATCTTTCAAGTCCTCCATTCGCTGAGACGTCAGCGCGGTTGCAGAATCGAAAGCCTGATTAATCGAACGCAGCCTTTCAAGTTCGACCGAAGGATCCCCAACCCGTGTATTGCACCCGTAGACCGTAAGCCCAAAGCCAAGGAGACAGAAGAGAACGCTGAGCAATCGAAACTGGTGAAGATTCATGGACGACAAAAACTTCCCTTGTTGATTAGCGGAACGGTGGAATTCACGGGGGCCGGGCGTACGACTTGCAAGCAGACCATTGAACGCGACTCCCGGCCTCCCGTGCAATTCATGGTTCGTCGATTTGACTGCGCGCTGACAGAGCATCAACGTCGGTCGCAACAGGTAATCGAATGTATCATCCGGGCCCCGTGAATTCGATTCCCGAGTAATTGAGCACCCAGTAAATGAACGCCAATACTGATACGAGTCCAACGTTCATCAGAACACCGATCCCGCCAAAAACTCTCGCGGCAGTAAATCGGTACGTGAATGCCAGCACGCAGATCGAAGCGATTAGGCTGAGAGCAATCAACGCATGCAGCGACACTACGATCGCGTTGTCGCTGAGGCGATGTTTTGTAATCTGTGGCCAATACAGGACCAAACCGAAGAACGCGAATGAAAACGCAACGGCCATCCAAGCGTTTCGGCGAGACGCTGTTGCAAAACGAAAACGCAGGCGACTACTGGGACGTCCGGACAATGCGTGCGGTGGTATGAAAGGGTTCACAACCGAGTGTTCGATGCTTTGTTTGACCGACGAACGGTGACGATCACGTGGTCGCCGCGGTTGACGAACCACTCCAACAACCTCAACGCGGCGACTCACGTGCATCGATTGGTTCGTCGGTTTACGGCTGCTGCCGGTATGGAGTTGGACGGTCCTAATCTATTGTAGCGATCGCAGGTTGACGTGGGGCGATCAATCAGTCTGGATCGGGATCCAGAATAGTGTGTGCGAACCGTGGTACCGAATTCAAGCGACATCCGATCGATTAATCATTCCGGCTTGTTGGGGCGATTCTAAGACTCCACCGCGACGACGCGATGGGCGTACAGGATCACGAACCATTGTTGGCGATTATTGGCCGTTGGAAATGTTTACCAAACCGCGACATCAGGAGCGATCAACAGGAAACTGAGGTCGCATCAACAAGCAATGACCTGACTGCAGTCACCATATCCGGCGTGTGCGTTGATCCGAACTCAAAGCTAGAAGAGCCAACGAACGTGACCAAGCACGACGAACGGTGACGATCACGTGGCCGCCGCGAACGACTCACCACTTCAATGAACCCAACTCGGCGGCTCACGTGCATCGAGTTGTTCGTCGATTTACGGTTGCCGCCTACATGAAGTTGGACGGACGTGATTCATTGTAACAATCGCTAAGCAGCATGGGGCGATCCATCAGTCTGGGTCGGGATCAGCATCGTGTGTGCGAACCTTGGTACCGGAGTCGGCGGTTGGCCGATCGCTTGGCTGCTACCGAATGTTAGGGCAGACGAAGACTCCACGGCGACAACGCAATGGGCGTATAGGATCACGAACCATTGCTGCCGAATGTTGTGTGTTCGAAACGTTTACCAAACCGAGACATCAAGTGCGATCAATAGGAAACAGAGGTCGCATCATCATGAGGTGGGCCGACTGCGGTCACCATATCCGGCTTGTGCGTTAAGCCGAACTCAAAGCTAGAAGAACATACCATCGTGAACAAGCACGACGAACGGTAGGCATAACCGAGACGCGGCAAGCGACTCACCACTTCAACAACCGTGACTCCGCGTCTTCGGTTCATGCCATGGTTCTGCATTTCTTTACGGCAGGCACCTACAGGCCAGAAGTCGTCAACGAGTAATGCATCAGTGTCAGCAAGTTTAGTGCAGCTCCGAATGCAATTCTCTTGTAGCCACGAAAATAGGCGTCGCGGCGCTTTGTTGGAATGTGCTTGGGGCCAAACGAGTTCCATATCCGATGCCGAAACAATGGCAGCTTCGCGTACGTCAAATCGATCATGCCGATCAGATAAAGGACTAGTATGGCAGCGATGTTCAATGGGTAGCTTGTGACCAAGAGCATCCCAAGCATCATGATGATCGGGAAATAAAGCAATGCGTTTGCAGTGAGTTCATCTCTTCGCATATGGCTTGCCATTCATGAGCGGGGTCTGTTTTATATTGCAGAACGATCAGGATCACGCGGTCGGCGCGAGAGATCATCCACTTCAAGCCAATCTGACACGCCGACTCGTCGTGCATCCGGTGGTTATCCGATGGCTTAAGTGACAATTCATGAGCCGCTATGGGCCAAAGAGTTTTGAACCAGTTCCATCGGCAACTGAATACAACCAAAGCTCAGCATTCCCCTTGCGAACAATAATTTGCGAATCCGATGCCCAGCTAGGGAAAGCAAATACTCCCTCCGCAATCGGTGTAGACGTTTCGCGGCTGGGATTGAAAACCATCAGCCTAGCATTGGTTCTCTGGTCTCCGTCGAGGGCATCAACATAACAGATGCCCGAGGCGTTCCAATCAAAAGCAAGGAAGTAGTGACCGCATTTGAACCGCTTTCGAGTTTCTCCAGTTCTTAGGTCGATTGTCGTAAACCAATCATCTATGCAGTACCCAAGCAACGAACCGTCAGGGGAACAAACCACGTGCAGAGGACCCCCCCCTTGCTCGGGTGAGGCAGAATGCAGGATGCGTTCGGTTTGAGATTGAAGGCTAAATTCACAAACGAGAAAACCATCGCGGATGTAGAACACCCGCGAGTTGCCCACACCCCAACACCAGTTGTAGCGGTTGACCCTCTTCGCAAGCAATTTGCGTTCTTTCGCCTGAACATTCTCCACGATCAAATCAGTGTCACGGATGTAGCCAAGGTGCGTCCCGTTGGCACTGTATTTCGGACCCCATGCCCGTTCTGATTCGATCAACGCCAGTTCGTGGGATTGCAGGTCAATTGACTCAAGCGACTGGAAACTCGGGTTATGAAGAGGATCAAGTCGTCCGGAAACAAACACGATGTGCGATTCGTCGTGCGCCCACGTTAACGGCGTCGAGGCAGTGCAAATCTCGGCGCGAGTATCAGTTGCTTCCCCGTTCTTTAGCGATACAACCCACATGCGTGTGTCAGTCGTTTTCGAAAAGGCCTCGACTCCTGCTTGAAAGTCGAGTGCTCCTTCTTCTCCGCGTGTAACCGCAAAAGCAACTTTGTCACCTGAAGGCGAGACGACAGGAGAGGAGACCATGAGAACAGGATACGTAGGCTCGCGTGGCGCGCAAGCCGTGATCGTGCAGAGGGCGGCGGATATCGCGATGTTGACGATAAACGTCGGCGACGCGAGATAACCGAACCCACGACGCAATCGTTGAATCGGTAAGTGCAAAGCGATCTGGCTATTCAAGGAAGGAATCGCGTTGATCGGATAACGTTAGACATCACGGGGGACGGACGAAAGAATTACCACTTCAGAAACCGCGCAAGCCGTCCTCCCGTGCATGTCATGGTTCGTCCATTTCTTCGGTTACGGCGCGAGAAGCATTCCACGCTCAACAAGGAGTTCGCGTGAAAGTTCCTCGCCACCATCGATTGTAACCATTGCCTTCAACGTATCCTCATCGATCGCTGGATTCAATCGATAAATAGCCCAGTCGCAGAAAAGCACAGCGGGACCTCGTGGATGCCGACTCGAAATTGAGTTTCGGCCGTCGTTGACAGTGAAAGACATAGTCGCAACGTCAAGATCACGAGGGGAGAGCCAGTGGTTCGTCGTGGCGATCGTCTCCGCAACTGCTATAGTTGATTTTGGATCGTCTAATACCTCAGAATCGCTTCGCCAACCGTTGGGTTTTCCAAATGCGTTGTCACCTACGAGCATTAGATACGACGCGAAGTGCGCGTCATCGGAATGCGTGCAAGGATACGGGTAGGGAACTCCGAGAACCTCCATTGGCACGTCGGCATTCTCGTCAACGATCTTCTTGCTCTGGAACGGTCTTGTGTCAATTGTAATGTTGTTGGGTGAATCCCATCGCTCGTCAAATCGATACTCTGAGTACATTGGGGATGCCATCACGAATGGAAGGCATCGAATACGCCAACTGTGCCCACCGAAATCTGGTGACGGGTAACGTTTGAATGCAGCGTGGTAGTTCATGATCGCAAGACCAACGGAACGCATGTTGTTCGTGCAATTCATTTCCGCTTTGCGTATCGACGCGTGGTTGAAAAGCAACGGCAAGAGGATCGCGGAAGTAGCGATGCCGATCACGATGGCAGCAAGTTTGAGCTTGGGTTTCAGAAAAGACGCTCCCGATGCGACGAACGGCTAGGATCACCGGGCAACGGCGATCGAGTAGAAACTAAAACCCAAAGGCCCCCGACTCCGTTGCTCCGTGTGCATCCGATTGTTCGCGAGCCCGGGCGTGACGACAGTATGAAGCATCGTCGCTGCTCGCCAGTGTAACCGATT
>NZ_VSZO01000092.1 GCF_008312935.1 Roseiconus lacunae
AAAACCAACAAAACGGCGGCCCCGCCACTTGCACAACTCGGACTTCATAGTCGTCACGGATCACGCGGTCGCCGCGAGCGATCCTCCACTTCAAAATCCACGACTCGGCGACTCGTCGTGCATCCGATTGTTACCCGCCTTCCGGCATCTGCGAATCAACGGAATCCATCTCACGGAATGCGTCAATCATGTCATCGGCAGGAATACCTTGAAACAGCTCTGGTTCAGACTCCCTGAGATCCTCAAGTGTGTCTGCAATTGTGGCTGGCTCCACAAATCTAAGGTAGGTTACCCTAAATGATTCGTCGTCTTCGTCATCGCTAAGTTGAATCGCAAACCCTTGTTCCTCCGACCGCCAAAGACCCATCGTTGGGTCGTCCGCAAAGTCCTTGAATTCGAATTCCCCGAAACGCAAATTAATCGCCCCGCGAAGCAATTCAAACGGTTGCGTTCTGTCGTAGTGAATCATTGCGCCATAGCATGCGTTGTCCTTGTAGTCGAGTATTACCTGTCTCGGGAACCACGTTGCTTTCGCACGCGGCAACAACGTTGGCAGTGGGTCACTCAACGTTGCCCCTAGAATAGACTCGTTGAACAACTGGACACTCGACACCGGAACAGCGACGGAGTCGACGCTGGTTCTGGAGTCAGTGCAACCGCATAAGAGCGGAAACACGATCAGCGGTAGTACTCGGTGCATACTCTGTATCAGTTCGGGTAACGGTAGGGTTCAGCGGGGCCGCTCGAACGACTCACCACTTCAAAGACGTCAACTCGCGGCCTCCGTTGCAACCCATGGTTCCCCGCGGTTTT
>NZ_VSZO01000093.1 GCF_008312935.1 Roseiconus lacunae
ACGGGCCAGAACCATTGTAGCAATCGCTGCGTGGTGATGGGCCTTATTGTCAAGCGGGATTACGATGTTAAACCGTGACCACGATTGCGATCAAAAGGCGACAGAGGTCGCGTTACCAATGGATGGGACGGTACGTGAATCAGTACGTTGAGCCAGAAGTGACAACTAAACCGCAACATCAGGTGCGATCAATAGGCGACTGATGTTCCGTTGCCAATCAATGGGCCACTACGTGAGTCATCCGGCACGACGGACGCGATTCGCGTTGCGAATCACCAAGCCATCATCCGATTGGAGACGATGATCTATCAAACCGTGACATCAAGAGCGATCACCAGGAAACAGAGGTTGCGTCACGATGCGATGAGCCCGATTTCAGTAGCGACGCCAGGCGTCGGATCTGATCCGCACTCGAAGGTGAATGAACCAACGAACGTGACCAAGCACGACGAACGGCGGCGATCACGCGGTCGCCGCAAACGATCGTCCACTTCAAAACCACGACTCGGCGACTCATCGTGCATCGCTTTGTTCTGTCAGTTGTTGAGTGTATGCCGTTTGCCACCGTTGAAACAGATCTCATCTAGCAATGGCAGTTTCCGCAAAATGGCATTGTATTCAGTGGCAACATAGTCGTCGGAAAGATGCAGGAATGCAAGTTTCGTGAGCTTGTACAGCGGTTTAAGCGTCCGTCGTTGTTTCGCAACACGGATCAGTAGCAAAAGGTACTCAAGCGAGTGGAGCTTGCCGAGCGGGGCGAGGGTCTGTACGGTATTCCTTCCACTTATCGTCCCGTCGATATAGAGTTCTTGCAAAGACGAAAGCGATCCAAGCGGAGTTAAGCGATCAATTCCCATTGCTTCACTGACACACAGAAAGCGAAGATTCGCCATTCCCTGAAGAAAATCAAGTGACTTTTGGTGCTTGCTGCACTTCAACACCAACGACTCAATCTGCGTTAGTTGCGCTAGCGGAGCAATCTCCGGCGATCTCGGGAGTCGCAGTTGAAGATGCTTCAGATTCGGAAACCTTGCTAATATGTCAATGAGATCTTCGCGATACGGACAGTGCATCCGCTCGATTTGGTGATGATCGGAGAGTTTCTCGAGATGACGGCACTTTGAGGTGAGAGAAACAAACACGGATGTTCCGGACAGAGTCGCGACGTCGGAGCATTCGACGAGACCGGGGAATGGTCCCAGGTAGGGTGCCTTCCCGTTGACTGCGAGTCGCTTTCGATACGCTACCATGCGAGCTTCCTATCGACAGAACGCGTGTGGTCACCACGTCGGCGCGGGTGACGTGAACTCAAATGTAAGCCCAACTCGCCGACTGCGGTGCACCACATTGTTCGTCAGGCTACATCGTCGTCAGCCGAAAGTTGGACGGGCCAGAATCATTGTAGCAATCCCCGCATGGTGATGGGCCTCATTGTCAAGCGGGATTACGATATCAAACCGTGACCACCAATGCGATCAACAGGCGACAGAGGTTCCGTTGCCAATCGATGGGACGGTACGTGAATCAATACGATGAACCCGGAATGACAACAAAACCGCGACATCAGGTGCGATCAACAGGAAACAGAGGTCGCGTCACGACGCGATGGGCCCAATTCCAGCCACAACGACAGGCGTCGGATCTGATCGGCATTCGAAGGTGAATGAACAACGAACTTGAAGTAGCACGACGAACGTTGGTGATAACGGGGTCGCGGCCAAACATCCTGAACACAGGAAACAGCAGCGCCCGCGACTCCCGTTCATCACTTGGTTCG
>NZ_VSZO01000094.1 GCF_008312935.1 Roseiconus lacunae
CTCCGGCCCGGTGAGGGCCCTCCCCGGCCGTTCAACCGTCCGACCCTCCCGCAAGCGGGAAGGTGAAGAATAAAACGCGAACAGTTTCCACTCACCCCATCAGCCGCCACTAGTCGCGGAAGCCGGCGAGGCTTTCGGCATATCCCCAGTCCCGACCGAAACGCTCGGCGCGTTCCGCTACTCCCCTAGCGACATCGAGTGCGTTCGACGTCAAGCGAAACGACTCGCGGCCGATGTTTGACTCATTCAGCCAACCTTCACTCTCCCGTGGGAGAGTCGGGCCTCCGGCCCGGTGAGAGCCCTCCCCGGCCGTTCAACCGTCCGACCCTCCCGCAAGCGGGAAGGTAAAGAATAAAACGCGAACAGTTTCCACTCATCCCATCAGCTACTCCCCAATCTCCAGCGATCGTTCTCCGGATCGTCCTTGCCACAAACCGATTGGCGTCGACTAATCCGATCCACTTAAATTCATGAAACTGCTTGTCACCGGCGGAGCCGGGTTCATCGGAAGTTGCTTCGTTCGCGAATCACTTCAAACCGGATTCGCAGACATCGTCAACTTCGATGCCTTAACCTACGCCGGCAACCTCGACTCGATCCCACCGGCGAGTGATTCCCATGCCTTCGTTCACGGCAATCTCAACGACGTCGGACTTCTTAGCGAAACATTCCGGCAGCATCGACCGGATGGCGTCATCCATTTCGCGGCCGAGTCCCACGTGGACCGATCGATCGACGGCCCGGCCGCGTTCATCGAAACCAACATCAACGGTACCTTTGCCCTACTCACGGAAACACTGAAACACTGGAAATCGCTCGGCGACACCGAACAGCAATCCTTCCGCTTCCTGCATGTCTCGACCGACGAAGTCTACGGTTCGCTTGGTCCTGATGGCTACTTTAGCGAAACGAGTCCGTACCAACCGAGTTCACCGTACGCCGCATCCAAAGCCGCCGCCGATCACCTGGTCGGCGCCTGGCACCAAACGTACGGTCTACCGGCAATCATCACCAACTGCAGCAACAACTATGGGCCCTATCAGTTTCCCGAAAAGCTGATCCCGCTGATGATCCTTTCGGCCATCGAAGGCCGATCGCTGCCCGTTTATGGTGATGGGCAAAACGTCCGTGACTGGTTGTATGTCAGTGATCACTGTGCGGCGCTGCGGACCGTGTTTGAAAATGGCAAGCCGGGCGAAACGTACAACATCGGCGGCAATTGCGAACGCACGAACATTGAAGTCGTCCAGTCGATTTGTGAAGTCGTCCAGGAACTCAAACCCGACCTCGCACATGACTGCAAATCGCTGATCACGTTCGTCACCGACCGTCCCGGTCACGACCATCGCTACGCCATCGACGCCACCAAGATCAATCAACAACTCAGCTGGCAACCCCAGCACACCTTCGACACCGCGCTGCGAGAAACGGTCAAGTGGTACCTCGAGAATGATGCCTGGGTTGAAAGAGTCTTGAGCGGCGACTACCGATTGGAACGACTGGGGGGGGAGAGTTGCTAGTTGCTAGTTGCTAGAAGCTAGGAAGAAAGGAAGAAAGGAAGAAAGAAGAGGGAGGGACGCTACTTTCGACGGAGCGAAAGGCGATTAGGGGGAGTGGCTAGATACTAGGTAGATGAGTTTTGAGGATCTTCAGGTTTGGCAGCGTGCAGTTGAATTGTCGGCAGACATCTATCGCGGGACAAAAGAGCTAAGGGATTTTGGATTCCGAGATCAGCTAACTCGCAGTGGCTTGTCGATTCCGTCGAACATCGCCGAGGGCTACGAACGTGACAGTGATGCTGAGATTGCTCAATTCTTGAAGGTCGCGAAAGGTTCTGCCGGCGAAGTTAGAACCCAGGCAATCGTCGGCAAAAAAGCTGGCATTATTTCCGATGAGTTGGCAGATCGTTGGGCAGACGAATCAAAACAGCTAGGAAGAATGCTAGCCGCACTGATTCGGCGTCACCGACAAAGAGCCACCAGCCACTAACAACTCCCCTCCCGCACTCCTTGCCCGATCTAGCCACTAGCCACTCGCAACTAGCAACTGCCAGGACTAATCCGCGACGTCGCGGATTAGTCCTGGCCGGCGGCGCCGGCACCCGCTTGCACCCGATCACCCGTGGGATCTCCAAACAACTGATCCCGATTTACGACAAGCCGATGGTCTACTACCCGCTCTCAGTCCTAATGCTGGCGGGGATTCGTGAAATCTTGTTGATCTCGACTCCTGATGATCTGCCCGGATTCAAACGACTACTCGGCGACGGCTCTGATTGGGGCATCGAGATCGAATACGCCGAACAGACCGAGCCAAGGGGACTGCCCGAAGCGTTCACGATCGGCGAGTCATTCCTGGACGGACACCCGTCGGCCCTGATCTTAGGTGACAACGTTTTTTATGGTCACGGCTTTTCCGGTCAACTGCGACGTGTCAGCGAAAACACCACCGGAGCAACCGTGTTTGCCTATCCGGTCAGCAACCCGCAGCGATACGGTGTTGTCGAATTTGATCGCAGCGGGACGGCAGTCGGCTTGGAAGAAAAACCACAACAACCGAAGTCAAACTTCGCGATCACCGGGCTGTACTTTTTCGATGCCGATGCCAGTCGAATCGCAGGTCAACTTGAACCGTCCGCACGCGGCGAACTGGAAATCATCGACCTGATCGGGCACTACTTGTCCAAGCAACAATTGTCGGTCGAACAGTTTGGGCGTGGCTTCGCATGGCTGGACACCGGGACGCGCGACAGTTTGCTTGACGCTTGCAACTTTGTTGCCGCGATCGAAAAACGCCAAGGCCTCAAGATCGGCTGCCCCGAAGAGATCGCTTGGCGAAACCACTGGATCACCGCCGAACAACTCCGAACCCTCGGCAGCAACCTCAACAACGACTACGGCGAGTATTTGGAGTTGCTAGTTGCTAGTGACTAGATGCGAGCGAAGAAAGTGTCTTCCAGTTAAAGCTTCGTCAACCATCGAAACTAGGATTAGCCGCATGGCGTTAGCCACGGTTTCGGTGCAGTAACCGGGGCGAACGCCCGTCGGCTGATGAGCCGCTCCCCATCGTCGCCATTCGCTCCGCCGAAAGCAGCGTCCCTGCTCTTTCTCTAGCATCTAGCCACTAGCATCTAGCAACTCTTCTCTTGTCTAGCCACTCGCAACTAGCAACTCCCAACTCCAAGCTTCTCTACCTCTGTCATCGTTTCCCCTACCCGCCGAATCGCGGCGATCGGATACGGTCGTACAACCAGATTCGAGTCTTGGCGGAATCATTTGAGATCACGCTCGCCTGTCCACACGACGAGCCTGTGACACGGGAACAACGCGAACACATGCGAGCCTACTGTCGCGAGATCTTGACCGAGCCGGTGGGGCGATCACGCTGGATCAAAGCGGTCGGGTCTGCCGCGAAGGGACGCAGTTTGACCGAGGGGCTGTTCGCCAACGCATCGCTGCAACGATCGATCCTCCAGTCGCAGCGTCGATTGAAATTTGATAGCGTCTTTGTGTTTTGCAGCAGCATGTACCCGTACGTCGATCACGCCGCGTTTGCGGGGGTTCGCAAAGTCGTCGACCTGGTCGATGTCGACAGTATGAAATGGGAGCAACTATCGCGAGAATCGAGTGCACCGAAGCGACCGGTCTACGGACTGGAAGCTCGCCGAGTCAAACGGCTGGAACAAACGATCGCGGATCAAGCCGACGCGGTGATTCTGGTCAGTGACAGCGAAGCAGACGAGTTCCGCAATCGAATCCAAACGGACACTCCAATTGAAGGCGTCTCCAACGGAGTCGACACGGACTACTTTCGTCCCTTGGATTCGCTCTCGAATCCAAGGGACGAAAGTAGAGTTGCGAGATCAAGCAATATCAAGCACTCACCCAATTCCACTAACAGCTCGCAACTAGCAACTAGCAACTCTGCGGCTTGCCGCCTCGTCTTCACCGGCGTCCTGGACTATCCGCCGAACGTCGAAGGCATGCGTTGGTTTTGCAATGACATCCTTCCACGGCTTCGCGAGCGGATCGACGTCCGGCTGAACATTGTCGGCCGGCGTCCTAACCAAATCGTCAAGCAACTCGCCCAGATCGACGGCGTTACGCTTGTCGGTGAAGTCCCCGACGTCCGGCCGCATTTACACGCCGCCGACATCGCGATCAGCCCACTAAAGCTTGCCCGCGGAATTCAAAACAAAGTTCTCGAAGCGATGGCGAGTGGTTTACCGGTCGTCACGACCTCACAATCCGCCGAAGGCATCGACGCGATCGACGGCCAAGAATTCGTGATCGCCGACACCGTCGAAGCCTGGCTAGAGAGTCTTTCGCAGTTATCGCAGGACGCGCCGAAACGCCAATCGATCGGCCAATCCGCCCGCCAACGAGTCCTCGACGACTACAGCTGGCAAGCCAAACTCGCCCCACTCACACAACTTGCCATCGTCGCCTTTCGCTCCGCCGAAAGTAGCGTCCCTCCTCTCTCTTTCTAGCCACTAGCCACTCTTCTCTTGTCTAGCCACTCGCAACTAGCCTCTAGCCACTCTCCCCCCCCCTCCCCACGTGTCGGCTTCGTCATGCACAAGATGCAAGTCGCGGGGGCCGAGGTCTTGGTCGAGCAGATCATTGATCGGTTGGAGAACACGATCGACGCGACAGTGTTTTGTCTCGACGACGTCGGCGAGATCGGGTACCGGCTTCGGGACAAAGGGGTGCCGGTGATTGTGTTGGGGCGACGTCCGGGGATGGACTTGTCGGTCGCAAAAAAGTTGGCGGACGAAGTGAAACGGCGAGACATCCAGGTGTTGCACGCGCACCAGTACACGCCGTTTTTCTATTCCGCGATCGCTCGGATTCGTTACGGTGTCAAAGCCAAAGTCATCTTCACCGAACACGGGCGACATTACCCCGACGTGGTGTCGTGGAAACGGCGACTCGCCAATCGGACGCTACTGCAGCGATACGCGGACATCACGACCGCCTGCTGTGACTTCAGCACCAAGGCCCTGCAAACGATCGAAGGCTTTCCGAAAGCGTTTACGTTGAACAACGGCGTCGACGTCAGTGACTTGGTCCCGCGTGGCGACGAGTCGGATCAATCGCGATTGCGGGAACGACTGGGGCTCGACCAGGATCGGCCTTATGCGGCTTGCATCGCAAGGTTTCACGAGGTGAAAGACCACGCGACGCTGGTTCGAGCCTGGGCGAAAGTTCATCAGCAACTTCCCGAGGCGCACTTGCTGCTGGTCGGTGACGGCGAAGAACGCGAAAACATTGAGAACCTTATCGCTGAGTTGTCTACATCTAGCAACTCGCAACTAGCAGCTAGCATCTCTCTTTTAGGGATCCGCAACGACGTCCCCGAGCTACTGCGGGCGATCGACGTGTTCACGCTGACGAGTGTCAGTGAAGCGGCATCGCTGACGTTGCTCGAAGCGATGGCGAGTGAATGTCCCAGCGTGGTGACCGACGTCGGCGGGAACGCCGAACACTTGCGGCACGGCGTCGACGGATACCTTGCACCGCGAGGCGACGACGAGGCGTTGGCGGGGTGTTTGGTAAAATTACTGAGCGATCCTGATCGGGCGCGTCAATTCGGTCGATCATCACGAGCGCGAGTCCTCGACGCGTTCGACCTCAACGACGCCATCGGCCAATACCTCCACCACTTCCAAACCCTAGCCGCAACTAGCTTCTAGCAACTCTCCCCCATGCTCCCCCTTGCCAAACGAACGATTCGCCTTCTCGCGATCGCGATCGTTTCGCCGTTGCTGCTGACGCATTGGCTGGGCTCATGGGTATCCGGTGCGGACCGTTCGCTTGAATCGCACTCTCAATTCCTTTCGCTCATTCCGGGCACGACCGGCAGTTACCTGCGGGTCGCTTTTTACCGGTTCGCGCTGGCGCATTGTGATCCGAGTGTCACGATTAGTTTTGGGGTGCTGTTCAGTAAAACGGCGGCACGGTTGGAGCAGAACGTTTACATCGGCCCGCGATGCATGCTGGGCTGGGTTCGACTGGGGCCAGATGTGTTGCTCGGTCCGGCTGTCCAGATCCCCAGTGGGCCGCACACGCACGGCGTGGCTCGATTGGACGTTCCGATCCGCGAGCAACCCGGGTCGCCGCGGTGCATTGACGTGGGAGCCGACAGTTGGGTGGGTGCGGGAGCGATGATATTGGCGGACGTCGGTGCGCAGTGTGTGGTCGGTGGCGGCAGCATTGTGACCAAACCGACCCGACCGCGAACGATTTCTGCGGGTATCCCCGCAAGAGAGATTGGCAAACGGGGAGAAGCGACTACCTTGCCCGAACGCCCCCAGGGAACCGAGTCGCCGGTCACCCAAGCGGACGAAGTCCGCGCCGAACGAATCGGATAGCAATGTTGTCACACCTCCTCTCCCGCAGCGGAACTCGCCAAGAGTTTCGCTGAGTCCTTCGTCCCCATAACGCAACTCGACAACGGGACGTTGATTGAATCAGCCGCAATCGCGCTAGCGTGCGGTTCTTCCGCGCAAACCCGCGTCCTCCCCGACCGGCGCCCAACCATTCACTCTCTTAGCCACTAGCTTCTAGCAACTAGCAACTCTCACACTCACAACAAAACAAAGTGTCCACCATCGAAGCACAAGCTGACCTCGACGCATCCAATTCCAACGTCGATCCGGACCATGCCTCAGCGAGCGGCTACGAGCTTGTGATCGAGCCTCGGAAGGGGCTGCAATTATTCGACTGGAAGGAGTTGGTTGCGTACCGCGATCTGTTCCGCTTTTTGATATGGCGTCAGATCAAAGTCCGTTACGCTCAGTCGGCAATCGGAATCGGCTGGGCGATCATTCAGCCTTTGTTTTCGATGGTGCTGTTTACATTGATTTTTGGAAGGCTTGCCGAAATCGATTCGAACGGGGCACCATACGCACTGTTCAGTTTGGCGGCACTGCTGCCTTGGACTTACTTCAGCAATGCGATCACCGACGGCGTTGCCAGTTTGGTCAGTGAAGCCAACATGCTCCGCAAGATCTACTTCCCGCGGTTGCTACTCCCGCTTTCGGCGGTCTGTGCGAAGTTGGTCGACTTCGGGATCGCGGCGGCGATGATGGCGATCTTGATGGTGATCTACAAACAAACCCCACCTATTGAAATACTAGTCCTACCGCTCGCCGTGATCCTGATGATCATCACGGCCAGCGGTGTCAGCGTTTGGCTGACGGCACTGGCCGTCCAGTACCGCGACGTCAAACACGCGATGACGTTCCTGGTTCAGTTGCTGATGTACGCCAGCCCAGTCGTTTATCCCACATCAATGATTCCTGAAAAATATCGTCTCTTATATGCACTTAATCCAATGGTTGGAGTGATCGAGACTTTTCGCACCTGCCTATTGGGCACACAGCCGATTCCGTGGGACTTGCTTGGTATCGGTTTTGTCTCTGCCGCAGCTCTTCTCCTCACAGGGTTAATCTTCTTCCGTAAAAAAGAAAAAATCTTCGCTGACGTAGCATGAGTCTCATACGTGTAGAGTTCTATTTAGAAGCTTGTCCACTAAGGCATTTGACCAAACAAAATGATGCAACGAACTAGATTATTGCTTATAGGAGCCACCGGTTTTGTCGGCCAGGAGTTTCATCGCCAGCTTGCCAAACGTCGGTGCGAAGTCGTTCCCGTCGGGCGGAGCGATGTGGATATCTACGACGCGACCGCATTGGCTACACACATTTGCGACAAACGGATTGATTTCGCGATCAATTGTGCAGGTTATACGGGCAAACCAAACGTCGATGCGTGTGAGCTAGATAAACTGAACTGCCTGCAAGGTAATTCATCCCTTCCCGGCATTATCGCTCGGGCCTGTGCCGAGACCGGAACGCGATGGGGGCATGTTTCCTCGGGGTGTATCTTCACCGGTCGACGAGCGGACGGTGCTGGCTTTACCGAAGACGATGCGCCTAACTTTTCCTTCCGTCAGAACAATTGTAGCTTCTATTCCGGCACCAAGGCTCTCGGCGAAGAAATTCTCGCTGATGCCGAAGATGTTTATATATGGCGGTTGCGGATTCCTTTTAATAACATCGATTCGCCTCGCAACTACCTAACGAAGGTCATGCGATACGAGACGTTGCTGGAGGCAGAGAACAGTCTCTCGCATCTCGGTGACTTCGTCACATCGGCAATCGATTGCTTTGAAAAAGAACTGCCCTTCGGTCTCTATAATTTGACCAACCCGGGAGCAGTCACGACTTCGAAGGTCGTTGAAATGATACGTGATTCAGGGGTTTGCGATAAAGAGTTTTGTTTCTTCGAGGACGAAGATGAGTTCATGGCGAAGGCGGCCAAAACCCCACGTTCGAACTGCGTTCTTGACAGTTCCAAAGCGGTCGCAGCTGGTCTACCGCTTCGCCCAATTGAAATCGCCCTCCGCGAATCGCTCGATACCTGGAAAACAGCACTCGCAACGACGAATTAGGATATGAAAGTTCTTATCACTGGTGGCGCTGGATTCATCGGCGGTTGTTTTGTGCGGCATGCCGTGACAGATTCGGCCGACACAATCATTAACCTTGATGCCTTAACCTATGCGGGAAACCGAGACTCGATACCTGTCGAGAGCCCACGCCATATATTCGTTGATGGAAGCATCAATGACGCCGAATTGCTTGACGAGCTATTCGCAAAACATCAACCGGACGCGGTGGTGCACTTTGCGGCGGAGTCTCATGTCGATCGTTCGATCGATGGACCGGGCGCATTTATCGAAACAAATATTCATGGCACCTATTCGCTTTTAACAGCCGCGCGGAATTATTGGCAGTCATTAAAGAAGGGAAGCCGTGACGATTTTCGTTTCCTTCATATTTCGACTGACGAAGTCTATGGCTCGCTTGGGGCCGAAGGGTACTTCACCGAGCAAACTCCCTATGCTCCCACTTCTCCCTATTCGGCGAGTAAGGCATCGTCGGATCATTTGGTACGGGCGTGGCACCATACTTTCGGCTTGCCGACGATGATCACGAACTGCAGCAACAACTACGGTCCTTACCAATTTCCTGAAAAGCTGATCCCGCTGATGACGCTCAACGCCATTGCAGGAAAGCCATTGCCGGTTTACGGGGACGGGTTGAATGTACGTGATTGGTTGTATGTTGGCGACCATTGCTCGGCGATACGCACGGTTTTGGAAAATGGTGTGCCTGGCGAAACGTACAACATCGGCGGTAATTGCGAACGCACGAATATTGAGATCGTGAAGACCATTTGCCGTACCGTCAATGAATTATGCTCTGATGTGAGTCACGATTGCGAGTCACTGATCACATACGTCAGCGATCGTCCCGGTCATGACCGACGTTATGCGATCGACGCTAGCAAGATCAAGAGTGACCTCGGTTGGGAGCCCGTTCAGACCTTTGAATCGGCAATTGTCGAGACGGTCCGCTGGTATCTCGATAACACTCAGTGGACCAAGCGAATCCTTAGTGGCGAGTACCGACTGGAAAGACTCGGTGTGGCGGGGAGCTAAGAGGGAAACGCACGGTATTGAGCTGATCTTTTAATCTACTTTTCTACACGAAATCACTTGCCGCATGTCCAGATCACAGATTGCCGAACCCACCCCATGTCGCGACCACGACCCGACTCGCCGCAAGGGAATCGTCCTGGCGGGAGGCAGCGGGACCCGCTTGCACCCGATCACAAAGGGAATTAGCAAGCAGTTATTGCCGATCTATGACAAGCCAATGGTGTATTACCCGCTTTCAACCCTAATGTTGGCAGGCATTCGTAAGATCCTTTTGATCTCGACCCCTCAGGATTTACCGGGATTCAAGAGATTACTTGGCGACGGGGCAAGTTGGGGGATCGAATTGACTTATGCGGAGCAACCGAGCCCGGATGGTCTAGCGCAAGCATTTGTTATAGGGGCCGACTTTATTGACGGTCACCCATCCGCCCTCGTGTTGGGGGACAATATTTTTTACGGCCAAGGGTTCAGCACGCAGCTCATGCGAGTTTCCAACCGGGAAAAGGGAGCTACAATATTTGGCTACAAAGTAAGTGATCCCAAGCGCTATGGTATCGTTGAGTTCGATCAGAAAGGACGTGTGAAGTCGTTGCAAGAAAAGCCGAATATTCCAAGGTCCAACTTCGCGATTCCCGGACTGTATTTCTACGATGAGAAGGTCGTTGACATTGCAGCGGGTTTAAAAAGATCGGAGCGCGGAGAGTTCGAAATAACCGATGTCAACAAGGAGTATCTACAGAGGGGAGAACTCTCGGTGGAGCCTCTGTCGAGGGGCTTTGCATGGCTCGATACGGGGACAAGAGATAGCTTACTTGATGCGTGCAATTTCGTCGCAGCAATTGAAAAGCGGCAAGGCATGAAAATTGGTTGCCTTGAGGAAATTGCATGGCGGAACGGGTGGATCTCCGACCAAGAGCTAGAGGCGAGCGCGGAGCACTTCAATAATGACTATGGCGAATATCTGTGTCAGCTGCGAGGTTCTCTGTCAGCGATAAGCAGGCCGGATGATGGAATCTAATAACTCCCAGGGTGTGAGCCAGGAGCTTATACACAGCGTGAACGAGAGTGCTCAGCAGGCTAAAGGCGCTGATCATGAACGTTTAGGCAGGCGGCAGATCGCATTGTTGTACGCTGCAACATTCGTCATCCTACCGACCTGGATTTGCTATTATTTAGTTTCACTTAGGATCGGCAAAAATTCGTCTCTCGAATCACATGGTCAGTTTCTATCACTGTGGCCCGGGCGATTTGGTAATCTTTGTCGAGTTGCGTTCTACCGACTTGTGTTGCGGGAGTGCCATCCGACTGTTTCGGTCGGGTTCAACGTGCTTCTATCGAAGGTTGATACCGAATTGGATTCGCATGTGTATTTGGGGCCAGGGACGATGCTGGGCGATGTTTCTATTGGGCGCGACACCCTGGTAGGCCCGGGAGTTCAGATACCAAGCGGTCCACACATTCACGGTTTTGCGCGCCTCGATGTACCCATAAGGTTGCAGAAGGGGACGCCTCGAAAAGTGATCGTCGGGCGAGACTGCTGGATTGGTGCTGGCGCGATTGTTATGGCAGATGTCGGAAAGGGTGCGATTGTTGCAGCGGGGGCTGTAGTGACAAAACCTGTTGCGCCGTGGACAATCGTTGGTGGGGTTCCGGCCGTGCGAATCGGGGAACGTGTCGATATCGCAGAGCTAGACCGGCAGCCTGGAAAATAAATTCATAGCAACTACCTTGGTAATCGACTTCACTAAGAGCAGCGATGGGAACTCCGATTATTTCTGTTGAACAACTGTCTAAGGCGTATCGCTTAGGTCTTAAAGAGGAGGTTCCGGACACGCTCGTTGGTGCCGCAAAGAACATTTTCCAGAGTCCCCTAAGGAATTTCAAGGGCCTGCGCTCGTTGGACACCAGCGATTCTTGCGCGCATGGTGAGGAAACGTTGTGGGCTTTGCGAGAAGTGTCATTCGAGGTGGGGGAGGGGGATGTCGTTGGGATAGTCGGGCGAAACGGTGCTGGTAAAAGTACTTTGCTGAAAATCCTTAGCCGCATCACTGAGCCCACAGTCGGGCGGGTTACAATGCGAGGTAGGGTGAGTAGCCTACTGGAAGTTGGGACCGGGTTTCACCCTGAGCTTACCGGTCGTGAGAACGTATATATGAATGGCACGATTCTCGGAATGACAAAGAAGGAAATTGATCGGAAGTTCGATGAAATTATAGACTTCAGTGGAGTCGAAAAATTCCTTGATACTCCGACCAAACGTTATTCGTCGGGCATGCAGGTGCGACTCGCATTTGCCGTCGCTGCCCATCTAGAGCCCGAGATATTGATTATCGATGAAGTACTGGCGGTGGGAGATATCCAGTTCCAGCGCAAATGTCTCGGTCGCATGCATCAAGTCGCGAAAAGCGGCCGGACAGTGTTGTTCGTAAGTCACAATCTGTCTGCTGTTCGAGAGATATGTAATCGGGCTCTGGTTATGCAGGGTGGAGAGGTGTTCTATTCTGGGGGTGCCGGCGAGGCTCTCTCGCGGTACTCAAGTTCGATGCTTGAGCCGGAGAGTGGTAAAACGGCAGGCTTAGAAGTGACGCTGAAAGATGGCTGGGAGGTCTCGCCATGCGTAATAAAGGTTGAAAAAACGCAGGGCGGTAGTTCATTTGCTACTAAAAACGAAGAATCGAGAACTTCTCAAATCACTTTCAAGATGGCACTGCGTAGAGTAAGTGCTTGCGATTCAAAGTGGTATGATATTGCTATCGGAATCTATTCAGCCGACGGGACTTTACTAGCAAACACTAACACATCGAAGCTTAGTAGCGCACCCTCTCTTTCACGCTCAAAAGAAAGCCTAACTTGTCGTATCAATGCGCAGTCTTTCACGCCAGGGGATTACTTCATAAATTTGGCAATTTTCGATTCGGCGGGAAAGGTTTCTCTTCATTTGGAGAATGCAGCAGCTTTCCGAATTGAGCGAACGCTTGGGGACGCAGTGAATCGAAGGCTTCCGCATGATGCGCCTTTCGAGCTAGATGGAGACTGGAAGTTTTCTACGTTGAAGACCGTGGGGGACTAGATGAGCACGCTTATCGCATGTATCGGTGCATTTGATCGCAATAATTATGGGGATTTGTTGTTCCCACTGTGTGTCAAGCATGAGATAGAGCAAATCGATGATTGCAATTTGACTCTTGACTTCTTCGCTTTGAGACAAGCAGACTTCACGCCATTTGGTGGAGTGGCGGTTAGGCCTTTGTTGGAGCTCTCGGCGATTTCCTCAAAGTTTGACAAGGTGGTTGTCGTTGTCGGAGGAGGTGAGGTTCTAACTGCCACATGGGACATGCTCTTTGCAAATCTGCAGTCTCGCCATGATCCAGTTCCCCAATTTTTGCGTCGGCACCTTAAAGATAGGTTCCGTACTCGGTATTTGCGTTTTCGCTACGGAGCCGGAGACTACCCGTTCGTGCCGGACCCTTTGGTCTACGGCCCTAATGTCAAAGTAGTTTACAATGGGGTTGGAGGATGCGCTCTCGGCGGGGCTCGGTGCAAAGAGCTTCGTTACATTGAAGAGAGCCTTGCTGCGTCCGAGCTTATTGCGGTGCGGGATAAGGTCACATTCGCTGCAGTTTCCGCGAGGCCGAGTCTAAGTGATAAGGTAATCTTGACTCCGGACCCAGCATCATCATTAGCGGAGATGTTTCCCAGGGGCGTCCTGCGTGAGTTTTCTACAGACGCGTCAAATGAAATTATCGATGAATTTGGAAGCGGTTGCTATATTGCATTTCAATGCAACGAAGTCACCTTTAAGGGGCGGGAAAATCAAATCTTGGCAATTGTTGAGGAAATAGCTGATAGAACCAATCTGCCAATTGTCCTTGTGCCCATAGGGCAAGCACTCGGACATGGCGATCAGTTGGTAAATGAGTATGTCGCAGAGAATGCCAAGTCAGTGGCCGTTCCATTTCGGCCCCGCAGGTTGCATGATGTGGCGAATGTCATTGCCAATTCTCGTTGCTTCGCCGGCACGAGTTTGCACGGTGCGATTACAAGTATAGCGTACGGGGTGCGGTTTGTGCCAATGGATTGGTATGTGCCAAAGTTAAAGGCGTATCTAAGTACCTGGGGGGGCGGCACACAAGAGACCGGGTCTGTTATGCGTGAGGTAGCGGATCGTGTAGTTGATGTGGCTACCTCATCGGCCAACCAGGCCATTGACATTCAGTCCGTGATAGCTGGTTCGCACGAGTACCGAAAAGAACGTTTGCTTTCGTGTGTTATATAGGCGTTCTGCTTAGTTATGGAGAATAACCACCTCGGTTCGTCAGACAGTTCAGTCTCTGTTGTCATAGCCCTTTTTAATGGCGCGCAATTTATCAAGGATACGGTCGAGTCAATTGGGGCTCAGACTGTACGGCCGTGTTGCACCGTGATTGTCGATGACAAGTCGACAGACAATGGCGTTTCCATTGCGGCTAGTGCGTGTGAAACTCACGGGCTCGACTATAAAGTTGTTCGTCGACCGAGGAATAGCGGGGGGCCAGCGGCTCCTATCAATGATGGCGTTCGCGAGACATCGAGTCGCTGGGTTGCTCTGCTTGATCAGGACGATCTGCTTATGCCTACTCGAATCGAGGATTCGTTGCGGTGCCTTAGCGTATTTTCACACGCTAGGTTTTTGGCTGGTGACTACCAGAGCTTTTCGGAGAGTGGAGATATACCTGGCAGTAATGCAGCAGCACTTTCTGGGATAAGCATGCTTTCGGGGGGGGGGGGGGG
>NZ_VSZO01000095.1 GCF_008312935.1 Roseiconus lacunae
TTTTGGCTTTTACTCCGCAACATTGAAGCGTTTCGATACATCAGTACGTATTATCAACGTCCATTTGACGCCATTCCAGATGAAACGTGGCGGCGGTGTTCGTGACGCAATGACCGCACTTTCTTCGACTGAAGATAAGCACGCCATCGAGATCGATGCAATTGTCGACGCAATCGATTGTCAGCGTCCGACGATTGTTGTTGGTGACTTTAATAGCATCTCTACTTTCAGGGCACCAAAGCGGCTCGCTGAACTTGGATTGATTGATGCGTACGCTTCGGTGCATGACGACGCGGATAGCCACCCAACTTGGAACTGGCCGACACGTCCGTTGCCTCTTGCACTCCGAATCGACCACATTTTCCACACGCAACACTTCACGACGACAGACGCCGAGATTGTCCGTCGAGTTGGGTCTGACCATTTCCTCGTGGTTGCCACACTCGAATTCGGCGAACCAGACGATACACGTGAGTCGCCGCGTTGAGTTTATTGAAGTGGTGAGTCGTTCGCGGCGACCACGTGATCGTTATCGTTCGTCGTGCTGGGTCGCGTTCGTTGGCTATTCGATCCTTAAATTGGGCTTAACGCACACGCCAGATATGGTGACCGCGGTCGGCCCATTGCTTGTTGACGCGACCTCTGTTTCCTGGTGATCGCTCCTGATATCGCGGTTTGGTAAACGTTTCCAACGGCCAATAATCGCCAACAATGGATCGTGATCCTGTACGCCCATTTCTTTGTTACGGCGGAGTCTCCGAATGACCCCAACACTCGATCATGCCTCTCGATCGGATGTCACTTGAATCCGGTACCGCGGTTTGAACACCCTATCCTGATCCTGGTTCAGACTGATGGATCGCCCCACGGCATTCAACCATCGCTACAATGAATCACGACCGTCCAACACCACGCTGGCGGCAACCGTAAACCGACGAACCAATCGATGCGCGTGAGTCGCCGAGTTGAGGTTGTTGGAGTGGTTCGTCAACCGCGGCGACCACGTGATCGTCACCGTTACCCGACAGAATCGATGATTGATCGCCCGTGCGACCGCAAACGTTGACCTGCCCAGAGTGCGACACACACTGTGACGCGGACGGCCTTGAATCAAATGCCGTTGTTTGTCCACTTTGTGCTCGTCCCGTTTACGTTGTTCGTGATCCTCGCGACTGCTCCCTGACTTATCCCGCGATATCGAGCTCGGATTCGATCATCGTTCCGAGCGATGTCCTGACATACCCAATCGTTGATCAGTCGCCAACGGATCAACCACCTCGTAGCATGATATTGGACTTCCCGAACGGAGACACTTGTCTGATTGTTCAATGTTCAAACCCGTCGCGACCTAACCGGAGGTCACTCGAAAAGACAGCGTTTGTCCTTAATCGAACTGTGCTCTCTGCTTGCCTGCCCGTAGAATTAATGTCCTACGTCCGCTCACAACCCGATCCACAAAACGGCGGGTAACCATCGCATGCAACCGAGGACGGGTGGTCGGTTTTTTTGTCTGCTTGCAAGTCGTTCGCCCGTCCCGGCTGATGCGTATCGTTCCCCGGCATAAACCCGATTGCCGACGATGATCGACTGGCTAGAACTAATAACGCGACATCACGCTGCCGCACAGGCAGACTCCGGATACGAGCCTCTGTTCGGCGACGCAGCACCGCCAGAGCGTCTTGATGACGCCCAATCCAAAATAGGGCTGCCATTGCCCGCCGAACTTCGAGACCTATACCGAAGTGTTGACGGATACGGCATGAAAATGGAAGCCGACTCCATGCTATCGCCTTGGTTCATTGTCCCGACTTCAAAGTTGGTAAACTTCGTTTCTTCCTGCCGCAACGCAATCGTCGAAACACACCCAAACCTATCCGGACGCCTCCTGCCGTTTATTGATTGGGCCAACGGGGACTTCATGGGGTACGTTTATGATCGCAACGGCAACCTGATTGAAGGTCTTCACCTGTTCATGCATGAGAAGTTCCAGCATTGCGCCGACCAGGAGCCTGACGAGTTTTTTCACTCGTTCGACGGTTCAATAGCTGACTTCCTTGAACCCTGAACAAGCGGGGAACAATCCAATGCACCCGAGCGGCGAAGTCGGGCGTTTTGAAATGGACAATCGCTCGTCGCCGCCGGGTGATTGGTGACGTTCGTCGTGCTTGGTCGCGCTGGTCGGTTCTTCTAGCTTTGAGTTTGGAACGACGCACAAGCCGGATAGGGTGACTGTAGTCGGCCCACCG
>NZ_VSZO01000096.1 GCF_008312935.1 Roseiconus lacunae
CAGTTCCAAGCTGCCTGCATCACGGGTCCGAGTCGCCAGTTTAACGACGAATGACTCCCACCCATCAAACCTCGGACTTACATGGATTCTTTCGCCGAATGAAGATCTAAACATGACCGTCGTACGCGGATTCGCAATTACGATCGCTAGCGGCATTGCCTTCGCTTTGCTCGGTGCTGGGGCGGGTTTCTTTCTTGGTTCCGTCGCTCCGGATTACTACCGGACGGTCTTCCGGATGCCGCCTGATTTGTCGATTGACACTGCGCAAGCCGGGTTAGGACTTGGCGTGACACAAGGTCTTGTGGCCGGACTCGTAATCGGACTGGTCATCGTCATATCGGTTGCGTGGTACAATTCAAGGATCGGAGTATCTCCGACGGCACCAACCTCTGGTCACGACCTGACGGCCTCACCAAAACAAGATCTCGGCGAACCAAGGGATGCACGCGAGTCGCCGAGTTGAGTTTTTTGAAGTGGTGCGTCGTTCGCGGCGACCGCGTGATCCCAACCGTTCGCGATGCCATCCGACGCCCGGTGGTGTGGCCCACTATTTCTTTGCGATCTCTAGAATCGCTAACGGTTCTTCGATGATCGATGGTTTTGTTCCGTGCTCAGAATAGGCTCATCGCCTGTCGATGTTGCTTCAGATCGCAGGCGGTTTGACAGATGGCGACTAACCAACGCCTGATGGGAGCGGTGCTTGGAACGCTACACTCCAATGTCGCCAATCGCTATGTCACGTGACCTCTGTTTCCTGGGATTCGCTTTGGGTGTCACGGAGCAATTGTTCGTATTGGATGCGAGTTTGTTCTTCGATTCACTTGATTTCACACACAAGCGGATGTGGACAACCGACGCCTGACGGGGATGCCGAATTTCCTCTCATGCTTCCAATCGGGTACACTGGCGAGCAGCGACGATGCTTCATACTGTCGTCACGCCCGGGCTCGCGAACAATCGGATGCACACGGAGCAACGGAGTCGGGCGCCTTTGGGTTTTAGTTTCTACTCGATCGCCGTTGCCCGGTGATCCTAGCCGTTCGTGCAATCGGGTATTGGTGGCGTAGCAATTATTTGCTACTCCGACGTTCCTTCAAATATTGCGCAATCGCATTGTGACCTTGCGTGGTTTGCTCGACGACAAGCGATAGCTCCTGAGGATAGACAATGATTGTTGAAGGACCGTTCTTGGCTTCCCAAGAATCGGGATCGATTTCATCCTCGATCTGACGCTTCAGATCCGCTAAGTTTTCCATCGTCTTTTTTCCGTTATCATGTGGCTCAACCAGCTCATAGACCAGATCTGACACTCGATAGGACTTGCGGACTACCTTTGCCGACTGCGCTTCTGACCAACCCTCTTCGCGGCCCTTTTCAAATCCGCTTTGGTATCCCGACTCTTTACCGTATTTGAATGCTCCAAATGATACTGCAAGAAGTAGCGTCACCACGAGAATCGTTTTGACGCTATACCTCGCTCTCTTGTCAAATGGGATCTTGAGATGAAATTCAAAACTCTCCATGCTTTCCCCTGGATAGCGATCCGTAAATCTGTCGTACGGTTGTCCAATTCTACGCGACTGCTCCTCGGGCGTGGATAGGTGCACGAACCATCGGATGCACGCCGAGTCGTCGTTTTTTAAGTGGAGGATTGCTCGCGGCGACCGCGTGATCCTTGACGTTCGGCAGGTGATGTATGACTAACTTGAAACTCCACGTCCCAACCGACGACAACCTCATCACCGTCTACAAGTGCGGCCTTGTCGCTGGTCAGAGTGTTGCGCTCCGTAAGCAATTGGTCGTGCATGACCACCGCGGCGAACCGACCGGACGGATTCATACGGAAGGCGAGGTCTGGGGCGTCCTGCCGGGGCTCGAGAGCGACCCCGTGCTATGGCTCCGGGAGCCGGACGGCAGTCGCCATACCTGGGAGGATGACGCGTCGGTGCACTAGTGGTTTACACTCGTTGATACCCCCGAGAGTCATTGATCTCCCAAAAATGAAGCGGCTTTCATTCCTGGTGCCCCGGTGACAAGGATGCCGAACAATGCCGTGCACCGAAGGACGGGAGGCAACGGCTTTGAAGTGGTTTATCTCTCGCCCGTCCTCGGTGACGGCGGCCGTTCGTCGTGCTTGGTCACGATGGTCTGTTCTTCTAGCTTCGAATTCGGCTTAACGCACAAGCCGGATATGGTGACCGCGGTCGGCCCATCGCTTTGTGACGTCACCTCTGTTTCCTGTTGATCGCTCTTGGTGTCACGGGTTGATAGATCATCGTCTCCAATCGGATGATGGCTTGGTGATTCGCAACGCGAATCGCGTCCGTCGTGCCGGATGACTCACGTAGGGGGCCCATTGTTTGGCAACGGAACATCAGTCGCCTATCGATCGCACCTGATGTTGCGGTTTGGCTGTCGCGCCTGTCCCATCGCATAGACTCACGTACCGGCCCATCCAATGACGACGAAACCTCTGTCGCTTGTTGATCGCAATCGTAGTCACGGTTTGGCATCGTAATTCTGGCTGATGTTGACGCCCCATGCCATTCAAACGATTGCTACAATGATTCTGGCCCGTCCAACTTCCAGCCGGCGGCAAGCGTAGCCTGACGAACCATGTGATGAACGGGAGTCGCGGGCGCTGCTGTTTCCAGAGTTCACGATGTTTGGCCGCGACCCCGTTATCACCAACGTTCGTCGTGCTACTTCACGATCGTTGGTTCATTCATCTTCGAGGCTGGATCAAAACCGACGC
>NZ_VSZO01000097.1 GCF_008312935.1 Roseiconus lacunae
CGTAAATCGACGAACCAATCGATGCACGTGAGCCGCCGAGTTGGGTTCATTGAAGTGGTGAGTCGTTCGCGGCGGCCACGTGATCGTCACCGTTATGTGCACTAATTGAGCATCTATGGACTGGAAATCGTATTCGCACATTGTTGATGAACTGGCATTAGACGTGTCACCGAACGATCCGTCTGCGGTTGCGGATGCTGTTCGCGCCAAACGTATCGCCGCACACCCGGACAAGACGGGCGGTGAGTTCACAGATGACGAGCACAAACAAACCTATACCAAACTAAACTCTGCCAACGAATGGATTGAGCGGCAAGGCTCCAACAATGCGCTCATTCCAATCGAACAACTACCATCACTAATCAAAACCATTGGAGAACTACAGCAACCGTCAAAGGAAGAGAAGATTGGGAAGCTGGTTCGCGACACTCGGTCAGAAGCAAGACATTCACGACAGTCAACCTATGGTGTGCCGCGAATCGGCTCCGGGGCACTAGCTGCGATCGCGGCTTTTCTAGCCGCGTTTCCCGAAAAATTCGCAAAGGTTTTTGCGACAGGAGTTGAGCCAACCGATGCGGGGGAGAAAGCAAGATACCTCGCGGAGTTAGCCCAAAGGCAACAATCGATTTCCATACTCTTTCTTACAGGGGCCTTGGTGGCTGCAATGATGTTCTGTCTTACTTGGTTGTTCGAGCGACGCGATGAAGAACTCATCGAATCCGCAATGTCATCCGATGCAAGAATGGATTTGTTCGCGCGTCTCGTAAGCAGGATACGCGAACGCGACGATGACCTGACGTTTCCCGCGGTAAAGTTCGTCGAACTTGTGCGTGAATACCTCGGTGACCGGGGCTTTTTGCCGTTCCCTTATCGGATGTTCGTGCCATCGCGACAGGCGCGAATTTCTCCGGCGGTTGCAGAGAAGATTGCCCTTGTCCACCTCGAAGAACTAGAAAGTCGTGGGGCGATTGAAAAGGTTGAAAGTAGGAGCCTGTATCAGAAGTTCAAAATCGATCCAGAGGCTGCGGAAGAAGCACATAACCATCGGATGCACACGGAGCGGCGGTGGTGACGGCTAATGAAGTGGAGAGCGTTCTCCCGCCGCCCGGTGATCCTAAACGTTCGTCGTGCTGGGTCGCGTTCGTTGGCTATTCGATCCTTAAATTGGGCTTAACGCACACGCCAGATATGGTGACCGCGGTCGGCCCATTGCTTGTTGACGCGACCTCTGTTTCCTGGTGATCGCTATTGATGTCGCGGTTTGGTAAACGTTTCATCTTCCCAACAATCGCCATTATTGGTTCGTGGCCCTGCTCTCTCACGGCTTTGTTACGGTGGAGTCTTCGAATCGCCCCGACACTCGATCATGCCTATCGATCAGATGTCGATTGAATCCGGTACCACGGTTTGCACATACTATGCTGATCCCGATCCAGACTGATTGATCGCCCCAGGTCAACCTGCGATCGCTACAATAGATTAGGACCGTCCAGCTCCATACCGGCGGCAACCGTAAATCGACGAACCATGTGATGAACGGGAGTCGCGGGCGCTGCTGTTTCCTGAGTTCAAGATGTTTGCCCGCGACCCCGTTATCACCAACGTTCGTCGTGCTTGGTCACGTTCGTTCGTTCTTCTAGCTTTAAGTTTGGATCAACGCACATGCCGGATAGGGTGATCGCAGTCGGCCCACCGCATGATGATGCGACCTCAGTTTCCTGGTGATCGCTCTTGATGTCACGGTTTGATAGATCATCTTCTCCAACAGGATGATGGCTTGGTGATTCGCAATGCAAGTCACGTTCGTCGTGCCGGAAGACTCGCGTAGTGGCCCATTGCTTGGCAGAGGAACATCAGTCGCCTATT